>NZ_JBFAVI010000435.1:0-1001 GCF_040679695.1 Micromonospora sp. NPDC052213 | reverse complement strand
GCGCAGGCTGCCCACGCCGAGGGTGGCGGTGAGCGCGCTCGCCACGCCGTGGCCCATCGCGTCGGTGACGCTGAGGTGCAGCAGGTCCCGGGCCAGGCTGTAGTCGAAGGTGTCGCCGCCGACGCTCGCGGCGGGTTCCAGCCAGCCGGAGAGGGCGAAGGCGCCGGCCTCGCAGGTGAACGAGGCGGGCAGCAGGCGGCGCTGGATCTCGGCGGAGAGGGTGAAGGGGGTGGTGCGCTGTCCCCACTCGAACAGGTCGGTGTGCCTGCGGTTGGCGATGACCACGAACGCCAGCGCGTGCGCGGTACGGGCGACCCAGTTCACCACGTCGTCGTCCGGCTCGTCGGGCAGGTCGATTTCCAGCAGGCCGATCGCCTCTCCGCGGTCGGTGACCGGAGCCAGCACGGTCCACGTGCCGTCGCCGGGGACGACCTGGGGGGCCTGTTGCCGGAGGGCGCGTTCGTGGGGCCCGCCGTCGAACGGGAGGACCTCGGCGTCCTCCTCGTCGTGGCGCCGGCCGGGACCGCCGCCGGCCGGCTGGTGGGTCAGCCGGACCAGCGCACGGCCGCTGAGGTCGGCGATCAGCAGCGAGACGCCGCGCGCGTTCAGCGCCGTGGCGATGACGCCGGTGACGGCCTCGACCGCCTGCACCGGGGCGGCGTCCTCCGCCGACTGCAACATCCCGGTCAGCACCGCCTGCTCGCTGTACTCCACCCCTCGAGCATATTCAGCGGGCAGCACGGCCGCCTTGTGAGCGAGACCGGGGGCCGGCGGGTCACCGCCATCGACCGGCCGGTATTGCATATAGTTGGCAACTACAGAAGAGTGGCGGTAGCGGGCGCTCGGGCACGCGATGATCGATCCTCGCCGGAGCGCCCGCCCGGCTGCCATCCGCAGACGAGTGTTCGAGGGGTTGCCGGTGGCGATCAGACCCAAGCCCGTACGCGTGGCAGCGGTGCTCGCCGCCGCCCTGCTCGTCGCCGCCGGCTGCTCGTCACCCA
>NZ_JBFAVI010000434.1:0-1001 GCF_040679695.1 Micromonospora sp. NPDC052213 | reverse complement strand
GGCTGCCGCCGCTACCGGCGGTGCCGAACGATCCGTCGTCCTCGACCGCGTACCCAAGCCCGAACGTGCTCTCCTGCCCGAACACCCACTCCTGGGCGCGTACCGCCGGGGCGGACACCTCCCGCATCCGTGCGGTGGAGATCAGCCGTACCCCGTCGACCGGGCCGAGTAGCGCCGCGTACATCCGGGCCACCGCGCGGGCGCTCATCGTGCCGACCGACGGCACGTCGGCGCGCAGCACGTCGGGGCGGGAACCGATGACGGTGTCGGGTCGTACCGCTGGCGGGGCGACCGCGTCGAAGTGCGGCAGGTTCGCCCCGGCCCAGGTCATCAGCGCGGACAGGCCGGCGTCCTCCAGCCGGGCCAGCCGGGCCAGGTCCGCCTCCGGTACGGCGAGGAACAGTTCCCGGTCCACGCCGAGCGGCCTGGCCACCTCGTCGGCGAGCACCCGCGACACCGGCGCGCCGGTGACCCGCCGGACCACTTCGCCGAGCAGCCACCCCCACGTCCAGGCGTGGTACGCGAGCCGCTCGCCGGGTTCCCACAGCGGCCGCGCGTCTGCCAGCAGCTCGCACATGCGCGTCCAGTCGGTGAAGTCCTCCGGCGTGACGTCGGCGGGCAGCGCGGGCAGGCCGGCGGTGTGGGTGAGCACGTGCCGCAGCGTGATGGCGTCCTTGCCGTGCCGGGCGAACTCCGGCCACACCGCGGCGAGCGGCAGGTCGTAGTCGAGCCGTCCCCGCTCGGCGAGCACGTGCACGACGGTGGCGGTGAGTCCCTTGCCGGTGGAGACCGCGTGCACGGGCGTGTCGGCGGTCATCGGCCGTCCGGTGGTGGTGTCGGCGAGCCCCGCGTGTTCGGAGACGATCGCCACCCCGTCCAGGTACGCGGCCACCTGCACACCGGCCTCCCGGCCGGAGGAGACCAGCTCGTCGATCGTGTCCCGTACCTCGGCCCGCAGGCCGTCCCACCGCGTGTCCACGATCTCGCAGCGTGCCAGACCG
>NZ_JBFAVI010000433.1:0-1002 GCF_040679695.1 Micromonospora sp. NPDC052213 | reverse complement strand
GTCGGCTACCTACCCCCAGGCGTACGCACGGTGACCGGCGACGCCACGTCGGCGCGGAGCGTACGCGAACTGGCCGAGGACGCGGACGTGCTAGTGGTGGCCATCGGCGGCGGCGAGCGGGCCCTGTGGCGCGACGCCGCGCGGACGCTGGTCGACACGCTGCGTGAGTTGCCGGACCCACCTCGGGTGATCCACGTCGGCGGTGGCTCGACGCTGCTCACGCCGAAGGGGACCCGGTATCTGGACGAGCCGGACTTCCCGGAGGAGTACCGGGACTCGGCGCACGGTCAGGCCGACGCGCTGGAGTTCTACAGGTCCAGCGCCGACGGGGTGACCTGGACGTACGTCTCCCCGCCGCCGCTGGAGTTCCACCCGGGCGAGCGGACCGGGCACTACCGCACCGGCACCGACCACCCGGTGACCGACGCGCAGGGCCGTTCGGTGCTCACCTACGAGGACCTGGCGGTGGCGATCGTCGACGAGATCGAGGATCCGCGCTTCGGCAACGCCCGGTTCACGGTCGCGTACTGATTCAGTCGGCCAGCCGGGCCGGGAAGCCGCCGGTGGCGATCGGGCCCCAGGACTCGATCGTGACCCGGATCAGCGACTTGCCCTGCGCGACCATGGCCGACCGGTACTCGTCCCAGTCCGGGTGCTCGCCGGAGATGCTGCGGAAGTACTCGACCAGCGGTTCCAGCGCCTCGGGCAGGTCGAGCACCTCGGCCACGCCGTCGACCTGCACCCACGGGCCGTTCCAGTCGTCGGAGAGCACGCACGCGGAGACGCGCTGGTCGCGGCGGATGTTGGCGACCTTGGCACGCTCGGGATAGGTGGAGATCACCAGCCGGCCCTCGGCATCCACCCCGCAGGCCACCGGGGAGGACTGCGGGCGCCCGTCGGAGCGGGTGGTCATGAGCACGACGTGGTGGCGGGGGCGGAGGAACTCGATCAGGGCGTCCCGGTCGACCCGGGTGTTCTTCGCGATGCTGCGTGCCATGCCTC
>NZ_JBFAVI010000432.1:0-1003 GCF_040679695.1 Micromonospora sp. NPDC052213 | reverse complement strand
CAGGAAGTCGGCTTCCCGGGGCGCCTCACCGGCCAGCTTCGCCAGCCGGACGCGGCAGTGGTCGACCTGCTCGGCGAACCGCCGCTCGACCTCGGCCGGGTCGTCCACCAGCAGCAGCGCGTTGAGGTCGCCGGACTCGGCGTCGCGGCGGTGGGTGCCGAGGTCGTTCACCAGCCGCAGGGCCCGCTGCACCTCGTCGCTGACGGCGACCGCGTGGTCCATCGCCTCGGCGGTGGACACCGATCCGGTGTGGATCCAGTGCGCCACGTTGACCACTGTGGCGGCGAGGTTGTCGGCGTTTGCGAGGTAGTCGGCGAGCGTGGGGCGGCCGGTGCGCCGCCAGTCCCACTCGCGGGCCATCGCGTCGAGCGTGCGTTCCATCGCCGCACGCCAGTGGCCGCGCAGCGCCGGGTAGCCGGGCGCGGCGGCCACGTCGTCGCGCAGCTCGGCCAGGAACCGGCCCAGTGGGTCGTCGGTGCCGGCGCCGTCGAGCACGTCCAGGCAGACACCGGTGATCCGGTCGACCTCGGCCCGGCTGGTGGCCTGGTGGTCGACCAGCCAGTCCACGGCGAAGCCCCAGAGCACGGCGCGGTTGGTCACGGCCAGCTCGGCGGCGCTGTGCCAGGGGGCGCTGAACGCCATCGCCTGGGCGATGCTGCTGAACAGCGTCGCGTCGAACGGGTCCGCGGGGAACAGCTCCGGGTGCGCGGCGGCGGCCTTGCGCAGGCCGCGCTGGCCCTGCGCGGCGAGCGCGCAGACCCGGCCCTGCTCCGCGGCGACGGCGAGTAAATCCGGTGTCGGCCCGTCGGTCATGCCCGCTCCGCCCGCCCGGCCGCGACGAGTGTCAGCTCCACCCGCTCGCGCGGCCGCAGCGCCGCGGCCAGCCGCAACCCGGGTACGCCGGGGCGATGCAGCCGGAACCGGTAGCGGCTGAGCATGGTGGCGAGGATGAGCTGCGCCTCCAGGTAGAACAGGTACATGCCGAGGCACTGGTGCGGCCCAC
>NZ_JBFAVI010000431.1:0-1004 GCF_040679695.1 Micromonospora sp. NPDC052213 | reverse complement strand
TCGTGGTCGTTGCGGTCACCGAGGTGACCGAGGTTCTCCAGCTTCGACTCCTGCAACGCGGTAGCGATCGACACGACCGCGGCACGCTCGTCCATGCCGGCCTTCTTCGTGGCGGCGATGATCGCCTTCACGTTCTTGGTCTGCTCGTCATTGAGGTCGATGCGGGACTGGTCGCCCTGCACGCCGTGCGGGATCAGCTTGTCACCCTGCACGGTGGCCGTGACCGGCTTGACCGCGTGGGTGGTGTCGGCCGCGTGGGCGGCGACCGGGCCGGCGAACACGCCACCGGTGAAAGCCAGACCAGCAATACCCAGAACGCTCTTACGCAGAATCGTGTTCATGATGGGGGCTCCATTCGGGGGTCGACGCACCCGGGGGCGAGTGCGTGGGCACCGTCAGGCGCTCAAGAAAGTCTCAAAGGGGGATCCCGGCTGCTCGCGGGGCGGGGGCCTCTACGCGGCGCCGGAAGCATGTCCAACGACCTGCAGCCCGGCATCATTCCCGGGCGCCTCACACCACCGGGGGCGGCGCGGGGCTCACGTCGTCGGAACCGTGTTCAACGACCAGCCGGGCGGGATCATTCCCCGCGGCTCACGCCGCCGCACGTACTCAACGGCCTGAGGTCTGTCCCCACAGCCGACGCGCTCGGGGGCGCGGCCTTGCTCGGTCGTTCACCCGGTTACAACGCCACCGGCCCGCCCACGATTCCGCCCCCAAAGTGCCGCCCACCACCCCCGAACCCGACACCCCGCCCACCACCGACCAGACTCGCCCAGCCCATCCGGACACCTCGCTCTGCACCCCGGCGATCAAGGAGTTTGCGGCCCTTTCCGGCACCCACAAGGACACAAACCCCTTGATCACCCTCGAAGAAGCCTCCCCGGGCACCCACCACAGGGTTGATCATGAGGTTAGCGGCGACAAACCGGACACCAAGCGCCGCCAAGTTCATGATCGACGCGACCGGGCAGGACGGGTGCGCTGGACGGGGAGCGAAGCGGCCG
>NZ_JBFAVI010000430.1:0-1007 GCF_040679695.1 Micromonospora sp. NPDC052213 | reverse complement strand
TCCAGCGTGACGTGCTTGTCCGGGGCGGCCCGGCGGATGGCCGCGCCGACCGGCCCGGAGCCGGTGAACGACACGACCGGCAGGCGCGGGTCGGCGACCAGTTCGGCGGCGCGCTCGTTCGGTAGCGGCAGCACCGAGAACATGCCCTCGGGCAGGTCCGTCTCGGCCAGGATCTCGCCGAGCAGCAGCGCGGTGAGCGGGGTGGCCGGGGCCGGCTTGACCACGATCGGCGTACCGACGGCGAGCGCCGGGGCGACCTTGTGGGCGACCAGGTTGAGCGGAAAATTGAACGGCGTGATGCCGAGCACCGGCCCGCGCGGCACCCGCCGGACCAGGGCGATCCGGCCGGTGGCGGCGGGGTCGGTGTCGAGTCGTTGCAGGTCGCCGGAGAAGCGGCGGGCCTCCTCGGCGGCCCAGCGGAACGTGGAGATCGCGCGTCCCACCTCGGCCTTGGCCCATTTGACCGGCTTGCCGTTCTCGGCGGTGATCAGCGCGGCGACCTCGTCGGCCCGCTCGGCGAGCCGGCGGGAGACGTGGTCCAGGGCCGCCGCGCGGGCGTGCGCGGGCAGGGCCGCGGCCTCCGCTGCTACCCGGGTGGCCCCCGCGACGGCGGCTTCGACCTGGTCGGCCGTGGCGAGCGTGGTACGCCCCACCGGCTGCCCGTCGTACGGGTGGGTGACTGTCAGTTCGTCCTCGCCGTGGGCGGGGCGACCGGCGACGTAGAAGGCTCTCGGCTCCACGACCGGCAGCCTAGACCACAGGCGCTCACGCGGAAACAGTTGCTCAAACCCTTGTCTGCCTCGGATTTAGTAGCCAAGATGGCAGTCAGATTGCGATAACCTCCGCTGACCCTCTCCCCGGCCACCTTCACGGAGACTTCTGATGAGCGACCAGCAGCAGCTGCGCAACTTCGTCAACGGCGAGTACGTCGACCCGGTGGACGGCGGCTACGCCGACCTGATCGACCCGTGCACCGGCGTGGTCTTCGCCCAGGCCCCGGTCTCCGG
>NZ_JBFAVI010000429.1:0-1008 GCF_040679695.1 Micromonospora sp. NPDC052213 | reverse complement strand
GGCGGCGCGGCCGGCTCGTCGACGGTGCCGCCGGCGCCGCCGACGCCCGCGCCGACCAGTTCCCGCGCGGGCGCGGCCGCGGGGACCTTCCGCGCGTTGCCCAGCGCGAACTCCACGGCGTGGCTGATCATCGCGATCAGGTACACCAGGATCGCGTACGCGACCAGCTGGTCGGAGAGTGCGGACATCACTCGTCTCCTTCTCGCGCCCGCCGCGCGTCCGGCTCGTCGCCGCTCACCGCGGCGACGAGCTGCGCGAACTCGTCGGCGAACCCTGGGTGCTCGGTGCGCGGCAGCCCACCGGCCTCCACCAAACTACTACCGCCCGTCGGAGATCCACCCTCCGGGGGCGAAACCCGGAACCACACCCGTCGCCGCCGGGCGAACAGCGAGCCCATCAGGCCCAGCAGCAGCGTGCCGCTGGCCACCAGCAGCAGCGTCTGCCCGGGCGCGTGCCGGACCGCGAGCGTGATGTACGGCTTGGTGCCGACGAACTCCAGCGTGCTGCCGTCGTCGAGGGTCCACTTCTCCCCCGGCCGCAGCAGCTTGGTGCCGATCTCCTTGAGCTTGCCGTCGTCGATCTGCCGCCGGTCCAGCGCGTATACCGAGCCGGGGATGCCGGCGTCCATCCCGAGGTTCCCCCGGTACGCGGTCAGGTTCACCATCGGGTTGCGCTCGGCCGGGTACTGCGACGCCACGTACGGCGCGCTCTCCGGCCCGGTGGGCAGGTAGAGCCCGTCGAAGGCGATCTGCTGGTCCGGGGCCCGCGCGCCGGTCTTCGGGTCGACGTTGGCGTCCGGGAAGATCGCCACGCCCTCCTCGGTCGCGTTGGAGTCGCCGGTACGCAGGAACGGCGCCTCGCTGGTCTGGCTGCGGCCGTACTTGTCGGTGTACTTCAGCAGCGGCGCGTAGCCGTTGCCGAGCAGGTAGACGTTCGCCGAGCCGAGCCGCAGCGGCGAGTTGACCGAGATGCCGGCGGTCCGCGCCGTGCCGCCCGGGTCGTCCACGG
>NZ_JBFAVI010000428.1:0-1011 GCF_040679695.1 Micromonospora sp. NPDC052213 | reverse complement strand
GTAGTTGGTGGTGACCGGCACCGAAGGGTTCGCCGCCCGCAGCAGGTCACGCTGCTCGGTGTACGCGGACAGCAGCGTGTCGGACCAGAAGCGGCGGAAGTCGAGCAGCTGGCCGGGGTTCGCGAGATACTGCGTGGCGTGGGGCGTGCCGACCTGCGCCCAGTCGGAGTAGTGCTGGCTCCAGAAGCTGGTCACCCAGGCGTCGTTCAGCGCGTCGAGGTCGCCGTAGCGGCCGGTGAGCCAGCGGCGGAACGCCGCCTCGGTGTGCGGGCAGTGGCAGGTGGTGCCGTACTCGTTGTGCACGTGCCACAGCGCGAGCGCCGGGTGGTGCGCGTACCGGGCGGCCAGCACCTCGGCGATGCTGCGGGCGGCGTCGCGGTACGCGGGCGCGGCGGCGCAGTAGGTGTCGCGGCTGCCGTGGGTCAGGCGGACGCCGTCGGCGGTGACCGGCAGCGCGTCCGGGTGCCGCAGCGAGAACCACGGCGGCGGCGACGCGGTGGGGGTGGCCAGCGCGGCGCGGATGCCGTTCGCGTGCAGCAGGTCCAGCACACGGTCGAGCCAGTCGAACGTGTGGCGGCCGGGTTCGGGTTCCAGCCGGGACCAGGCGAACACGCCGACGGTGACCAGGTTGACCCCGGCGGCGCGCATCAGGGCGACGTCCTCGCGCCACACCTCCGGCGGCCACTGTTCCGGGTTCCAGTCCCCGCCGTAGCAGAGCCGCCCGTCGCTCCACGGCGCTTTAGTTGTCATCCCGGCCAAAATAGGAACAGGTGAGAAGGAAAGTCAATGGCGTCGATCATTGACAGTTAGTTGGGCTTCCAAAGAAACTGGCGGGACCGCCCGTGGACGCCGCGAGGAGACGCCCATGCCGTACCGCCCGCCGCTGGTCCCGTACGAGACGTTCGTGGCCGACCCGCCCGACCTGCCGGTCCGCGCCCCCGGCGAGGAGGGCGCCGACGACGTGCTGCGGGCCGAGGTCGCCGCGACCGATGCGCACGGGGTCACGCTCAC
>NZ_JBFAVI010000427.1:0-1012 GCF_040679695.1 Micromonospora sp. NPDC052213 | reverse complement strand
GCAGTACATGGCGCTGCGGCGCCTCGGCCGGACCGCCAAGGCCGAGGAGGTGCTCGACCGGTTCCGCACTGTCGACCTGGTCGACGAGCCGCACCTGGTCGGCTACGAGGGCCGGATGAAGCTCTACACCGGCGAGATCGGCCCGGACGAGCTGTGGGCGATGTGCGACGGCAACAGCCTCAAGACCGTCACCCAGGGGTACGGCCTCGGTAACTGGCACTACTACAACGGTGACGTCGACAAGGCGCGTGAGGTGTTCGACGGGGTGCTGAAGACCCGCGTCACGCACGCCTTCGCGTACCTCGCAGTCAAGGCCGAGTACGAGCGCAACCCGGACTTCGCGACCACTAGCAGGGAGAACTGAGATGGCAATCATCCGTGCCGAGATCGGCAAGCGGGACCAGGCCACCAAGGAAGCGATGATCGCCGACCTGACCGACGTGCTGGTCAAGTACGGCTCGCCGCGCGAGAACACCCACGTCCTGCTCTACGAGGTGTCGTACGACAACTGGGCCAAGGGCGGCGTGACGTACAACAACCGGAAGCGTGCGCAGGAGTCCTCGTGACCGGCGCCGCCGCGGGACCGCACGTCCTGCTCACCCCCAACCTGTCGGACCTGCTCCCGCAGCTGCGGGAGCGGTTCCCGCAGTGCCGGTTCAGCCCGGTACCGGACGGTGAGCCGGTACGCGACGAGTGGCTCGACGCCGAGGTGATCCTGCGCAGCGCGATGAACGAGGACACCTTCGACGAGCTGCTGGCCAAGTGCGACCGGCTGCGGTGGGTGCAGATCACCGCGGCCGGGTTCGACTGGGTGGGCGGCGAGCTGATGCAGCGCCGCCTCGCCGAGGGGCTGCTCTACACCCGGTCGCCCAACTCCTACAACGTGCCGATCGCCGAGTACGCCATCGGCGCGGTGCTGATGCGCTTCCGCGCGTTCCCGGAGCACCGGGAGGCGCAGGAGCGCCGGGCGCCCGCCTTCGCCGACCAGGGCAGCAGCTCGCAGTCGAGCAGC
>NZ_JBFAVI010000426.1:0-1013 GCF_040679695.1 Micromonospora sp. NPDC052213 | reverse complement strand
GAGCAGGTCGTCCCCGGCCTGCCGCAACGCGTCGGCGAGCAGGTCGAAGCCCTGGGTGGCGAACGCGGTGAGCAGCCCGGCCTTGTCGCCGAAGTGGTGCGCCGGCGCGGCGTGCGAGACCCCGGCGCGCCGAGCCAGCTCACGCAGGCTCAGCGCGGCCGGTCCGGACTCGGCGATCGCCTCGGCGGCGGTGCTCAGCAGGACGCGGCGGAGGTCGCCGTGGTGGTACGAGGCCATGCAGTCACCCTAACTTGTCATTGACAAGATGGCACCATCGCCGCAATCTTGTCAGCGACAAGATGCTCGTCGGAGGGATCGACAATGGCACCCCTGATCGCACTGCTCGCCGGCACCGCGCTGGCCCGGATCGCCGGCCTGCTCGGCGTGGACGCCCTGGACGGGTGGCACCCCGCGCTGCGAGTGGGGCTGGCGCTGATGTTCGTGCTGACCGGCGTGGCCCACTTCGCGTCCCGTCGCGACGACCTCATCGCGATGGTCCCGCCGTCCCTGCCCCGGCCGGACCTGCTGGTCACAGTGACCGGCGTGCTGGAACTCGCCGGCGCGCTCGCGCTGCTGTTCCCGGCCACCGCGCGCCCGGCGGCGGCCGGGCTGGCACTGCTGATGCTCGCCATGTTCCCGGCCAACGTGTCAGCCGCACGGCGACGCCACACGCTCGCCGGGCGCCCGCTGACGCCGCTCGGCGTCCGTACCGTGCTCCAGGTCGACTTCGTGGCCGCGGCGCTGACGGTGGCCGTCGGCGGCTGACCCGAGGTCCGGGCCGGGCCGGCTCAGGCCCGGGACGGCTCCGCTTCGGCGGGCTGGGATTCCCCGGTCTCCCCGTGGCGAACTGTCGGCTGGCGCTGGCAGGCGACCAGGCCGATCAGCAGGAACCCGGCGCCCGCGAATGCCGCGTACCGGGTGGCGTCGGAGAACGCCGCCTTCGCCTCCTCGGCGATCGGCGCGGTACGCGGGTCCGCCTCCAGCCCGCCGATCGCCGCGCCGGCGCTCTCCTT
>NZ_JBFAVI010000425.1:0-1017 GCF_040679695.1 Micromonospora sp. NPDC052213 | reverse complement strand
CCACCAACGCATTCGCCGCCGCATACCCCACCTGACCCGCAGAACCCCACACCCCCGCAATCGACGAAAACACCACAAACGCATCCAAATCCAAACCAGCAGTCAACTCATCCAACACCACCGCACCACCAACCTTCGCCCGCAACACCTCCTCCACCTCACCCACACCCACCTCACCCAACGGCGTCAACTGCGCCACACCAGCCGCATGCACCACCGCCCGCAACCGCTCACCCCGACCCACCAAATCCCCCAACAACCCCGCCACCGCACCACGATCCGCCACATCACAACCCACCACCGACACCCGCACACCCAAACCCTCCAACCGCCCCACCAACTCACCCACACCCGCCGCACCACCACCACGCCGACTCACCAACACCACATGCTCCGCACCCACACCCACCGCCCACAACGCCACCCGCGCACCCAACGCCCCCGTACCACCCGTCACCAACACCGTCCCCGACAACCGAAAACCACCACCAGCACCCGCACCCGCACCCGCACCCGCACCCGCCGGACAACCCGCACGCACCAACCGCCGCACAAACACACCCGACGACCGCAACGCCACCTGATCCTCAACCCCCGACAACAACACCCCACACAACCAACCCCACACACCACCACCCAACACACCCGGCAAATCCACCAAACCACCCCACCGCAACGGCACCTCCAAACCCACCACCCGACCCAAACCCCACACCGCAGAACCCGCGACATCCGCCAGCTCGTCCGAGTCGCCGACCGACACCGCCCCGCGCGTCAGCCACCACAACCGGCCCGACCCACCGACGTCGGTCAGCGCCTGCACCACGGCCAGCGCCGTCGACACCTCGGCGGCGGCCGGAACCGGGGACGCCTCCCGCGGCTCGGCCAGCGACAGCAGGGACACCACGTGGGCGTCCCGGGCGTCGGAGCTCATCGCCTCCAGCAGCAGCCGCGCCACCCGGTCGCGGTCGGCGCCGGCCGGGATCAGCACCGGGACCGCCCGGTCGGCCCGGGCAG
>NZ_JBFAVI010000424.1:0-1017 GCF_040679695.1 Micromonospora sp. NPDC052213 | reverse complement strand
GACCCGGCAGTACGAGCGCGGGGTGCTGACCGACGCCGAGTACGCGGCCGAGTTGGCGCGGCTGCGGGGTGACGAGTAGGCGTCAGGCGAGCCGGTCGAGCAGTTCGCGGCTGAGGCTCACCACGAGCGCGGTCGCCTCGGCGTCGTACGAGGGCAGCGAGTTGTCGGTGAACAGGTGCCGGTCGCCGGGGTAGACGTACAGCTCGCCGCGCTCGGGGCCGACGATCGACACCAGCTCGCGGGCGGCGTCCACGTCGCCTTCCAGCCCGAAGAACGGGTCCTGCTCCATGCCGTGCACCTGTACCGCCACGCCGTCGGGCCAGGGGCCGATCGCCCACTCACCGGTCACCGGCAGGCAGGCTTCGTAGAGCAGGGCGGCCCGGGCGCCGGGCCGGGTCTGGGCGAGCCGCTGGGCGATGGCGGCGCCCCAGGAGACACCCGCGTGGACGAGGTCGGCGGGCAGGTCGGCGACGATCGCGTCGGCGCGCTGGTCGAGGACGTCGCCGCCGATGCGCTTGACCAGCGCGGCGCCGTCGGAGATGGTGGCCGGCCGTTCGCCGCCGAATAAGTCCGGGGTGTGCACGGTGTGTCCGCCGGCGCGCAGGGAGTCGGCGAGGGCGCGTACGCCGTCGGTGAGCCCTTGAATGTGGTGGAAGAGCACGATCTCGGCCATCACTACACTCCTGAGTTGTCAGACCAGAGTTATCGAACGAACCAGAATCTTAGAACGGTCGAGAAATGTCGGTCAATCAGCGGATCCCGGACTACGACCTCGAGGACCTGCTCGTGGTCACCGCCCCGGAGCAGTTGCGCGCGCTCGCCGACCCGCTGCGCAGCACGCTCCTGGAACTGCTCCTGGAACGCGCCGCCACGGTGAACGAGCTGGCCCGCGCGGTCGACCGGCCGAAGAGCAGCGTCGCGTACCACGTGAACCAACTGGTGGACGCCGGGCTGCTGCGCGTGGTGCGGACCCGGCGGGTACGCGCCATCGAAGAGCGGTTCTACGGGCGTGTCGCC
>NZ_JBFAVI010000423.1:277-1027 GCF_040679695.1 Micromonospora sp. NPDC052213 | reverse complement strand
CAGGCTCCCATCGCCATCGCGGTCTTCGGCGATCTCGCCGCCTACCGGAGACGCTATCGCCACGAAAAGGCGTTCCGCGGCTTCCTCGTCGACGGCGGACGGCTGAGCGCGGAAGTCGCTCGCGCTCTTCGCGCGAAGGGCGTCAGCTCGACCACCCGCACGGGCTTCACCGACCCCGCTCTTCTGTCAGCGCTCGGCCTCCAGCCGTTCGTCCATCACCTCGCGGCTGCCTACGTCGCGGACGAGGTGGGCGCCGACCACCGATACGTCGCGACCCGGGTGGCACCGTGACGACGAGAGGGGCAGGCGGCGCGACGGACCGTTGCACGGGGACGTTCGGGCTGCTCGAGCGCATCACCTTCGGCCCGCCGACCGCCCGGCTCAGCACCGAGTGGTCGAGCACCGCCACGAACTGCGGCGGCGCGGGCCGATCCAGCACCGGCTGGCGGGCCAGCCGCGCGGCTACCTGCTGCTCCATCGCTTCACCGACGAGTGGACTCGCGCCCTCGTGCAACGCACGGATGTACTCCTCGGTCTGCAACAACCCGGGAACAACCAGCGGCTCGAAGCTACGCAGTGAGGCAGCTTCCTGCTCGATGCTCACCCACTCGCGGAACCACGGCATCAGCGCCTCCTGCATCAGCGCGTCCCGGATCCGCACCAGCAGGCCGCCGCCGTTCAGCACCTCGTCGCAGCGCTCGGTGAACTCGGCGCGCGGCGCGCGGCGGCACTGCTCGACGGCCGCCACCA
>NZ_JBFAVI010000423.1:0-267 GCF_040679695.1 Micromonospora sp. NPDC052213 | reverse complement strand
CCAGCGCCTCCTGGGTAAGCCCCGCATCGGTACGTAACCGACGTAGCTAACCGGCGAACAGTTCCCACAACGGCACACGGATCATCTGCACACCTCTGCACACGGCTGCACACGGAAATCGGCCGGTCGGACGGCCGGGAAGGTGGGGGTGGAACGCCTTCCGACCCTAGCGGCGCGGTGACGAGACTGTCACGCAGTGGAATCGAATTCGTCCGATTCCCGCTACCGAGAGGAGTTGCGCCGTGCGACTGCGCTGGTTCCGCTGCT
>NZ_JBFAVI010000422.1:0-1040 GCF_040679695.1 Micromonospora sp. NPDC052213 | reverse complement strand
AAGCGGTGGTAGTACCAGGCCTTCGCGGTCCGGTCGTAGGTCCACGTCTCGTGCTGCTCGCCCGGGAACACCATGCCCTGGTGGCGGTCGGCCGGCTCGTGGTCGGCCCAGACGTACCAGTCCCGGTACGGCGAGTCCGGCGAGGACCGGGCGGACTGGAACCACGGGTGCTGGTCCGAGGTGTGGTTGACCACCAGGTCGATGATCACCCGGATGCCCCTGTTGCTCGCCTGGTGCAGCAGTTCGGCGAAGTCGCCGAGCGTGCCCAGTCGCGGGTCGACGTTGTAGAAGTCGGTCGCGTCGTACCCGTCGTCCTCGTTGGGCGAGGGGTGGATCGGGTTCAGCCACAGGCAGGTCACGCCGAGCCGGGCCAGGTAGTCCAGCCGGCCGATCAGCCCCTGGAAGTCACCCACTCCGTCGCCGTCGGAGTCCGCGTACGTGTCGACGTCGAGGCAGTAGACGACCGCCTCCTGATACCACCTGTCACCCATGCGAGGACTACTTCTCCGAACGTGCGCGCCGTCAAACCCGGTACGGTGCCGGGATGAACGAGGCGTACGACTGGTCCGCCGGCCACTGGCTGAACCCGCCCGAGCGGGCCGAGCCGGTCGACGGCGGCCTGCTCGTCGAGCCGCACGGCGGCAGCGACTTCTGGCGGCGCACCAGCTACGGCTTCGTGCACGACGACGGCTCGGCACTGCTCGCGCCGTTCCCGGCGGACAGCGCCGTGGAGGTGTCTTTCCTCCTCGACTACTCGGAGCAGTTCGATCAGGCCGGTGTGCTGGTCCGGGTGGACGAGCGGCGGTGGACCAAGGCCGGGGTCGAGGTGAGCGACGGCGCGCCGCAGGTCGGCGCCGTGGTCACCGACGAGTTCTCGGACTGGTCGGTGGCGCCGGTGCCGCAGTGGTCGGGCCGGGAGGTGACGGTCCGGGTGAGCCGGGCCGGGGACGCGCTGACCGTCCGGGCCCGGTGCGACGACGAGCCGTGGCGGCTGGTCCGCGTCGCCCCGCTCGACCCTGCGGCGCAGGCGTCGGCCGGGC
>NZ_JBFAVI010000421.1:0-1043 GCF_040679695.1 Micromonospora sp. NPDC052213 | reverse complement strand
CCGCGACTTCGCCCGGAAGCGGCACCTGCAGGAATTCCTGAAGGCGCTGATGGACAAGGCGGCAAGCAGCGGAACGCTCACCAACCCGAAGAAGCTGAACGACTTCCTCAAGGCGGTGACCGCCGCCGTCACGGTCGACCAGGGATTCTCGTTGACCGACATGGCAGTGCAGTTCCGCAGCCTGCGGGGCGAGAACCTGACGTTCGTCACCAGCCCGCACCTGGGTGGCCAGACCATCGACGGCCAGTCGGTGGTGGTCTCCGACCGGGAGAAGGCGCTGGCGATGTACAAGGCGATCGCCGCGGACCGGATGGCCGAGTGGATGCAGGCCAACCAGAAGGGTTCGGGCGACAACGCGGGCGGCTGACGCCGGCACGGCATGACCGGGAACGAGCGCTAGGGCCTCGCCACCACGGAGGCCAACCGCCGACCGGCTCCTTACCCCTGCCCGTTCGGCCACAACCCGAGGATGTAGGCCGGCATTGATGGGAATTGCCGCCCTACGAGGTCGCGAGAACGGGAACAGATACGTAAAGTGGTCCCGCCCCCGATCACCGAGCTGGAGCACGCATGTCGGTCCAGACCAGCCGTCGCCCGCAGTCACCGGCACCCGGATCATCCGGGCGGGTCCCTCCGGTCATCCCCACACAGCCCGGTTCCGGCGGTCGCGGTCCCGGCGGTGGCAAGAAGAAGCGCACCAAGCGCAAGGACCCGCTCTGGGCGAAGCTCACGCTGGTGCTCGGCGCCGTGCTGATGGTGACCAGTGGCGTCGCCATCGTCGGCAGCAAGGCGGTCATCGGCCAGGCCACCGACAACATCGCCCAGCGCAACCTGCTCGGCGGCGCGGGCAAGAGCGAGGCCGAGGGCGGCAACAGCCTCGAGGGCCCGATCGACATGCTGCTGCTCGGCGTGGACGCCCGCGAGCGCTGGGCCGCCGACGACGTCCGGTCGGACACGATCATCATCCTGCACATCCCGGCCAGCCACGACCAGGCGTACCTGATCTCGATCCCCCGGGACACCGAGGCGCGTATTCCGGCGTT
>NZ_JBFAVI010000420.1:0-1044 GCF_040679695.1 Micromonospora sp. NPDC052213 | reverse complement strand
CGCTCAGCGGGATACTCGTTCGGTGGTGGGTGATCCCGGCGCCCGCTATTTCGGTGCCGCGGTGGCCGAACGCTCGCTGGTTCCCGCCGACGGCGCCCGCATCGCCGGTACGCGCCTGGATGAGTGGCGAACGCGGGCGAGCCACGGTCAGTGACTCGGCGCGAGGGCCGATACGCGATGCCGCTGTCGTCCGACGGATCGAGGCGCGTTGCGGCCGCCGAGTACTACGTGAGACGCACGCCTTTGGACGTCAGGTATTCGATGAGCCCTTCGGCCGAGCTGACCAGATGGTCGGTCATCATGTGCTCGACCCGTTCCCCGTCGCCTGCCCGCATCGCCGCGAGAATTCCCTCGTGGTCGGCGTTCGAACGCTTCCTCCACTGCGGCACTTCGAGCAGGTAGTCGCGCGGCACGTTCAGCGAAACCACCCTGATCGCGGCCATCAGTTTGCGGGACCCGGAAAGCTTGTTGATGTGCCGGTGGAACTGCCAGTTGAGGTCGGCGAGGTTGGTGCGTTCGGAGTTCTCGTGGTAGCTCTCCATGCGCCGGTGCAGGTCTTCGAGGACCGCGTAGTCCGCCTCGGTGGCGAACTCGATCGCCCGCCGCGCGGCGAGCCCGTTGAGCATGCCCTCGATGAGGAACGAGTCGCGCAGGTCGGCCTTGTTCAGCGGCGCGACGACTGTGTGGCGGCCGCCGTCGAGTTCGAGCAGGCCGTCGTAGACCAGCTCGCGCAGGGCGTCACGCACGGGCATGCGGCTCGTGCCGAAGTGCTCGCAGAGTTCCTGTTGCGACAGTCGTGTGCCGGGCAGCAGCCGACCGAAGAAGATGTCCTGCCGGAGGGCGGCCGCGATCTGGGTGCCCAACGGATCTCGCTGGATCACCGCTCGGGCGCTGGCGCTGCTGTCGATGCCCACCTGTCCGCCTCTCTCACGTGGTGAACGTGTGCACGGTATCCGGTGCCGGGGAGGATTCACGAATTTGCCATGCCCAATGGGGGCGAGTATGGCCCGACACGGCCTATCCGGCTCGACCGGATTCGGCGAT
>NZ_JBFAVI010000419.1:0-1050 GCF_040679695.1 Micromonospora sp. NPDC052213 | reverse complement strand
GCCCGTACCTGGCCGACGCGGACACGCTCTACCTGCCGACCGAGCCCTCTCCAGTGGGCGACAAGATGCGCCAGGTGAACCAGGTCGTGGCGATCGACCTGGCCACCGGGAAGCGGCGCTGGGTGTCGGCCGGGCACACCGACAGCGAGGTGGAACTCGTCCGCCTCGACGGGCAGGGCCTGCTGGCGTGGGAGGTGGGCGACCGGCGGGATCTCGCCCCACGGCTGGTCCGGATCGACCCCGCCACCGGGACGGTGAGCGTGGTGGCCGAGGCGCCGCTGTCGGCCGGCACCGAGGGCAGCGACGCGAAGGTGCTGGAGCGCGACGGCACAGTGGTGCTGGTGCCGTGGAAGCAGGTCACGGCGGACGCGGCGATCACGGTCCTGCGGTGATGATCTGCATGTCCCGCAGCGCCGAGGGCTCCGCCCGCTCCGTGATCTTCTTGCCGTTCGCATCCACCAGGACCACCGTGTAGCGGTCACCGCTGCGCACCCGGACCACCATCGACCCGTCCGGCTGGAAGAAGACCTGCCGCAGTTGACGTCCCTCCAGCGGCAGCGACACCTCCGCGCCGGTCCGGGTGTCGAGCACGGCGTTGACCAGTAGCTCCCGTGCCGCGTCCCCGTACGTGCCGTTCCGGTCGATCCGCAGGAGCGCGACCCGCCGGCCGTCCGGGGAGAGACTGGACAGGTCGAAGGAGACGTACCGGCTGCCCTTGGTGCCCAGGCCCGGCACCGTCCGGCGCGCCCTGCCGTTCCGGTCGGTGAGGACGATCGTGCCGTCGGAGCCGTCGGCGAACTCCAGCGTCCCGTCCGCCGCGAACACGGCGTGACAGCCGTCGAGGCCGGTCACCCTGGTGAACTTCCCGGAGGAGACGTCGAGCACGCCGGTGGCCGGGTCGTCGCCGCCAGCGTTCAGACGCACGACGAGCTGTTGCGAGTTCGGCAGCCAGACGGGTGACCAGCAGACGTCGTCGACGCCGTCCCGGAGCTTGCGCCGCCCCGAGCCGTCGATGGCCGACACCCACACCGCACCGGTCGTCTCGACCCA
>NZ_JBFAVI010000418.1:0-1051 GCF_040679695.1 Micromonospora sp. NPDC052213 | reverse complement strand
ACACCTCCGCCCAGAAGCCGCCGAGCGCGACCTCGTCGTGTGCCTTCATGTTGATCTGTACGAGCCGGGTTGCCATGGCCGCGATGGTAGGTGCCGCGCCGGGTCGCCGTGGTCCCGGCAGGTGGTCAGGAATCGAGAAGCGGGCGCCCACCGCCGGGCCATAGCGTTGCTGCCAGGCGGTCGGCACCACGCGGACCGCGAGTCACGAGGGGGGATCGAGATGTCCGACGGGTTCACTGCCGAGGAACGCGCCGCGATGAAGGAGCGCGCGGCCGAGCTGCGCGCCGAGGGCAGGAAGGGCGCCAAGAAGGCCGACGACCTGCAGGCGGTGCTCGACCGGATCGCGCAGATGGCGCCGGAGGACCGCGAGCTGGCCGAGCGCGTGCACATGACGATCATGTCCGCCGCGCCGGAGCTGGCGCCGAAGACCTGGTACGGCATGCCCGCGTACGCCAACGCCGCCGGCAAGATCGTCGTGTTCTTCCAGGACGCGGGGAAGTTCAAGTACCGCTACTCGACGGTGGGCTTCCAGGAGGCGGCGAACCTCGACGACGGCGACATGTGGCCGGCGTCGTTCGCGCTGGTGCGGTGGAGCCCGGAGGTGGAGAAGAAGCTCGCCGAGCTGGTGCGTACCGCCGTGTCCTGACCGTGCCGTCAGGCGGACGGCGCGGCGCCGAGGGCGAGCGCGGCGGCGTCGCGGGCGCAGCCCCAGGACAGCATCACGCCGTTGCCCGCGTGGCCGTAGTTGTGCACGACGAGCGCGTCGCCGCGCCGCTGCGCCGCCACGCGCGGCGCCGCCCGGCCGGGACGCAGCCCGACTGTGTGTTCGAGGACCTCGGCGGCGGCCAGGGCGGGTTCGATCGCGACGCACCGGGCGAGGACGTCGGCCTCCTCGGCCGGATCGGGGGTGGTGTCGTCGCTGCGTCGCTGGCCGCCGCCGAGCACCACGTGGTCGCCGTGCGGGAAGATCGACGCCCAGGCCGGCGCCATCGGCGCCTCCATGAAGAACCGTTCCAGGCCGGGGTTGCGCACCACGATCCGGGGGCCGCGC
>NZ_JBFAVI010000417.1:0-1051 GCF_040679695.1 Micromonospora sp. NPDC052213 | reverse complement strand
TGATGGTCCAGGAGTACGGCCGCTACTTCGACATGAAGACCGCCTGCTTCCGGGGCGGCACGCTGACCGGCCCGGCGCACTCCGCCGCCGAGCTGCACGGCTTCCTGGCGTACCTGATGCGCTGCGTGATGGAGGGCCGGACGTACAACCTCTTCGGCTACAAGGGGAAGATGGTCCGGGACGCGATCCACTCGCACGACGTGCTCACCGCGTTCGAGGCGTTCTTCCGCGAGCCGCGCTCGGCCCAGGTCTACAACCTCGGCGGCGGCCGGCACTCGAACACCTCGCACATCGAGGCGTTCCGGATCGCCCAGGAGATCACCGGCCGCGAGGCCCGGATCAACTACGTCGAGCAGGCCCGCACCGGCGACCACCAGTGGTACGTCAGCAGCATGGCCCGCTTCGAGGAGCACTACCCGTCCTGGAAGATCACGTACGACGTGCCGATGATCCTCCGCGAGATCTACGAGGCCAACGTCGACAAGTGGGTGCCGAAGGCATGAGCGCCGGGACCAAGCGCAACGTCCTCGGCGTCGGGGTCGACGCGACCGACTACGCCCGGGCCACCGAGGCCGTGGTCTCGGCCGCGCACGAACGCCGCCCACTGGCGCTCACCGCGCTCGCCGTGCACGGCGTGATGACCGGCGTACTCGACCCGGCGCACAACGCCCGGCTCAACTCGTTCGACGTGGTCACCCCGGACGGTCAGCCGGTGCGCTGGGCGCTCAACCTGCTGCACGGCGCCGGGCTCACCGACCGCGTCTACGGCCCGGAGCTGACCCTGCGGGTGCTCGCCCGGTTCGCCGAGGAGGGGCTGCCGGTCTATCTCTACGGCTCCACCGAGGAGACGCTGTCCCGGCTGGTCCCGGCGCTGGAGCGCAAGTTCCCCGCGCTGAAGATCGCCGGGGTCGAGCCGTCCAAGTTCCGCGCCGCCACCCCGGGCGAGGACGCCGAGATCGCCGACCGGATCCGGGCCAGCGGCGCCCGGGTAGGACGAGGTGCGGTTCTGGATCCACCCGGTCCTCGTGGGTGGCCCCTCGGTGTCGGCGCC
>NZ_JBFAVI010000416.1:0-1051 GCF_040679695.1 Micromonospora sp. NPDC052213 | reverse complement strand
GCAGCAGGTCCAGGTTCGGCCCGCGCATGGTGCCGTCCTTGGTGATGTCGGTGACCACGTACCGCGCCGCGCCCGCCGCGTCCAGCCGGGCCAGCACCTCGTACAGGTCACCGCCGTCGCGGGTCCAGCCGCGCGCCGACAGGGTACGGCCGCGCACGTCCAGCCCGATCGCCACCCGGTCGCCGTACTCGCCGCAGATCCGGTCGCACCACTGCGGATCCTCCAGCGCGGCGGTGCCGATGTTCACCCGCGCCGCCCCGGTGGCCAGCGCCGCCCGCAGCGACTCGTCGTCGCGGATGCCACCGGACAGCTCCACCTTCACGTCCAGCTTGCCGACCACCTCGGCCAGCAGCGCGGCGTTGGAGCCCCGCCCGAACGCGGCGTCCAGATCCACCAGCCCACGCCCTGCTGCTCGACTGCGACGACCCCGAGCAGGTCGAGGCATGGCGGGCCGAACTGTGGCACCGGCGCGCGAGCGGCGAGCTGACCGCCACCGAAATCGTCCCGGGCGCGGTCACCGTGCTGCTCGACGGCGTACCGGACCCGTCGGCCGCCGCCGACCGGATCGCCGGCTGGCGGCCCCGGACCGGCGGCCCCGGCGCGACCACCGCCGAGGTCCGGGTGCCAGTCGTGTACGACGGCGAGGACCTGCCGCGCGTCGCCGCCCACTGGGACACCGACGTGCCCGCCGTGATCGACCGGCTGCGGCGTACCGAGTTCCGGGTCGCGTTCTGCGGATTCGCGCCCGGGTTCGCGTACCTGACCGGGCTGCCGCCCGCGCTCGCCGTGCCCCGGCTCGCCACACCGCGTACCCGGGTGCCGGCCGGCTCGGTCGCGCTCGCCGGCCCGTACGCGGGCATCTACCCCGCCGCGTCACCCGGCGGCTGGCTGCTGGTCGGCCGGACCGACCTGCCGCTGTTCGACGTGCACGCCGACCCGCCGGCCCGGCTCACCCCCGGCACCCGGGTCCGGCTGGTCGACACGCCGTGATCGAGGTACTGCGGGCCGGGGCGCTCACCACCGTCCAGGACCAGGGCCGACCGGGGTGGGC
>NZ_JBFAVI010000415.1:0-1056 GCF_040679695.1 Micromonospora sp. NPDC052213 | reverse complement strand
CCGACCTCGGTCAGTCGCTGCACCAGCTGATGTACGGCATGAAGCTGTGGGCCGAGGCGCACATGGACGAGGTGCACGCCAACCGCGAGCGGTACGACGCCGCCGGTCACTGACCGGATCTCCGAAACTTTCGGTCGTGCTCGCGCTTCTCGGCGCCCTTCGCTCGCACGGTCATCCATGGACTCCCGCGCTGATCAGCCGGTTGAGTCCATGTTCGCGTCGACATCGACATTGACCGATCGTGCCGTCGCGGATATCTTCCCAGGGAAGTTACCGGTACATCTTCGAAAAGTTTCAGGGCAGTGACGCGGGGGTGGGCGCACCGCCGGCTCCCACCCGCGTCAAGCCGGGCATCGCCAGCGCATCATCGTCCGATATGCAGAGGAGTGTCATGAAACATCTACCGAGGCGCAGCCACCGCGTGGTGCTGGCCGCCGTCAGCAGCGCGCTGGCTCTCGCCGGTGCCGCGCTCGTGGTGCCCACCATTGCCCAGGCGGCGGCGAGCACGCTCGGTGCCGCCGCGGCACAGTCGGGCCGCTACTTCGGCACCGCCATCGCGGCGAACCGACTGGGCGACTCGACGTACAGCACGATCGCGGCGCGTGAGTTCAACATGATCACCGCCGAGAACGAGATGAAGCCGGACGCGACGCAGCCCCAGCGCGGCCAGTTCAACTTCAACTCGGGCGACCAGATCTACAACTGGGCGACCCAGCGGGGCCTGAAGGTCCGGGGGCACACGCTGGCGTGGCACGCGCAGCAGCCGGGCTGGATGCAGAGCCTGAACGGCAGCAACCTGCGTCAGGCGATGATCGACCACATCAACGGCGTGATGGCCCACTACCGGGGCAAGCTGGCCGCGTGGGACGTGGTGAACGAGGCGTTCAACGAGGACGGCAGCCGCCGGCAGTCGAACCTGCAGGGCACCGGCAACGACTGGATCGAGGTGGCGTTCCGCACCGCGCGGGCGGCCGACCCGTCGACGAAGCTGTTCTACAACGACTACAACATCGAGAACTGGTCGTACTGCAAGACGCATGGTGTCTACAACATGAT
>NZ_JBFAVI010000414.1:0-1058 GCF_040679695.1 Micromonospora sp. NPDC052213 | reverse complement strand
CCAGCAGCAGCGAGCCGATCAGCTTTCCGGGCAGCCCGAAGGGAAGTTTCCGCCAGATCCAGGAGTACACGGCTCACGTCTCCAGTTCGGCCGGGCGGCCCGCCGACTTGGCCTGGACGGTGTCCAGCCGGGCGTGGATGATCAGCCGCTGGTAGTTGTCGAACTTCGGGTTGCAGGTGGTGAGCGTGAGCAGCTTCTCGGTGGGCTTCTGGCCCGGCTTGCCCGGCACCGGTGCGACCACCTCCACCTGGGACGGCTTGACGATGCGCTGCTCGTACACGCGGTAGACGAGCCAGTCGGTGCGGGTCTCGACCACTATGGCGTCGCCGGTCTTCAGCTCGTCCAGCCGCCAGAACGTGGAGCGGATCCGGTGGCCCGCCACGGCGAAGTTGCCCACCTCGCCGGGCATGGCGCTGTCCGGGTAGCGGCCCGGGGCGTACCGGATGTCGTTGGGGGTGACCCCCTCGACCACCACCCAGTGCTTGTCGAACTTGGGGATGTAGAGGCCGGCGACCGGCTTCCCGTTGGCCGGCGGCTTCGGCTTCACTGTCGGCCCGGTGGTCGGGGCGACAGTCGGGTCCGCGCCCCATTCCTGGGCGAGCTGGCTGTTCAGGTCGCTCTGGTGGGCGTCGACGATGACCGCCTTGCCCCAGATCTCGTAGCCGGCGAAGAGGAGCACCACCAGGCCGAAGGTGATGAGCAGTTCGCCGGCGCCGCGTACGACGGTGCGCAGCCGGGAGCCGGCGCTGGGGCGGGTCAGCTCGGAGTAGACGCTCCGGTAGCCCTCGCCGGTCTGCTCGGGCCGCAACTGCACCACCCGCTCGCCGCGCCGGGGGCGGGGCGGCTCGGCCGGTGGCTCGTCGCCGCTGTCCGCCGCGTCCGGCGCCGGAGGCACCGCGCCCATCAGCCCGGTGGCGTCCATCCGGGGGTCCGCGGGCGGCCGGGTGACGGCGGGCAGCACCGCCGTCGCTCCCGGGTCGGCCGGCGGGGTCCGGTCCGCGTCGGCCGGGCCGCCGAACCGGGGTACGCCGGGCGCGCCGGCCGCCTGCCGTCCCTCG
>NZ_JBFAVI010000413.1:0-1059 GCF_040679695.1 Micromonospora sp. NPDC052213 | reverse complement strand
ACGGTCGCGGGGTTCGCCACGGCGCTCATCGCGCTGCCTCGCGGACGTCTCGGAGAAGCATCGGAGCTCCCTTTCTCTCGGTTGATCAAGTACTTACCCAACCGGCGTGATTCCGGAACGCCTGCTTGCCGGCTCCACTCGATCGTGCGTCGCCGCAGGTCAGGCGCGTAGGGCCGGTTGACCTAGCAGATCGGGACCTTGATCAGGGGGTTGTCCACAGGGCGGTCCGTCGTCCACAGGTACGGGCCGGGCGGGTGGTCCGGGCGAGGCGGCGGGCCGACGCTTCCCGGAACAAGTCGATCCCTGGGAGGGGCGATGTTCGATACGTACGTCACGATCGTCGGCAATGTGCTGACCGCGCCGGAGTGGCGCCGGACCACCCAGAGCGGAACGCTGGTGGCCAACTTCAAGGTCGCCTCGACCGCCCGCCGGCTCGACCGCGACAGCGGCCGCTGGGTCGACGGCAACAGCCTTCGGGTACGGGTCAACTGCTGGCGCCGCCTGGCCGAGGGAGTCGCGTCCTCGGTGGCGGTCGGCGACCCGGTGATCGTCGCCGGCCGTCTCTACACCCGGGACTGGACCGACGAGTCCGGCACCCACCGCACGCTCTACGAACTGGAGGCGGTCGCGGTCGGGCACGACCTGTCCCGCGGCCGGGCCCGGTTCCTGCGTAACCAGCCCCGCGCGGCCACCAGCACGGTCGAGGACGCGGAGGCCGAGCAGCGGGTGCACGGCGAGACGACCGAGCCGGTGCCCGACGGGCAGGCCCCGGCCACCTTCGACGACCGGCCCTTCGACGGCGACTTCCCGCCCTCGGAGTACGGCGGCGGCCGGGTCGGGCTCGTCGGCACCGTGGAGCGGGTGGGTGAGCCCGACCCGTTCGACGCCCGGTCCGTCGACGTCCGGCCCGGTGCGCGGCAGGCCACCGGCTTCGACCCCGGTTCGGGTGGCCCGGCGGGGGAGGAGGACGAGCTGGGCGACGTGGCCGACGACGGGCCGGCCACGGCCGAGGACGACGAACTGGGCGAGGTCGCACCGCCGGAGGTCGGCGGACCGGGT
>NZ_JBFAVI010000412.1:0-1061 GCF_040679695.1 Micromonospora sp. NPDC052213 | reverse complement strand
CGTCGGTGGTGGCGCTGTCCTGGGTCCTGCTGGCCTCCCTGGTGCCGTTGTTCCTGCTGGCGCCATTCCTGCAACGGGCAGCCGTGGTGGGGCCGTGGTGGCGAGGCCTGCCGTCGATCTCGCTGGTGGGATGGTCGATGCTCAACTTCGTGGTGCTGACCGTGGCCGGCGCGTTGTGCTGGAGTCTGCCGGGCTGGTGGTCGGTGCCGGTGGCCGCCGTGGCCGGGGTGGTCAACGGGCTGCTGTGGAACCGGACGGTCCGTACCGCGCTGATCAATCCATCGACAAGGTGGGTGAGGGTGCCGGCGACTCCCGTCGCGGCGGTTCTCGCCCTTGCGGTGCCGTTGCTCATCCCGCCGATGGTGGATGCCGTGCCGGACAAGAGCTTGCGGGCCGAGGCGGTGGTCCTCGACCACCCGCTGCCGCCCGACGTGCCGCAGGCAGTCATCGTCCTCGCAGGTTACGGGTCGTCGTACGGGGGCGAGCAACCTCTCGACAATCGTGTCGAGAGGTTCTCCTACCGAGGGTTGAGCCGGGACGGCACACCCCTGCCCTACCGGCCGCACGACACCACGATCTCGGTGGCGGACAGCGTGGGACTCCTCGACGCACAGGTGCGACGACTACACCAGCGCACCGGCCGGCCGATCGCCCTGATCGGGGAAAGCGAAGGCGCGATCGTCGCCCGAACCTACCTTCAGCAGCGAGCGCACCCCGCCGTCGACACGCTGGCCATGTTCAGTCCTCTGATCAACGCGGGTCGCGCCTACTACCCGCCCCCGCGCGAGAACCACGGCTGGGGCGTGGCGACGGGATCGCAGCTTCGGATCGTGTTCGGCGTGATGCGCCTGTTCGGTGGCCCACATGCCGGGCCCGACGAACCGTTCATCCGCTCCCTGGTCGACGACGCGCCGTTCTACCGTAACCAACTCATGTGTCCGGTGCCCGGGATCCGGATGGTCGCCTTCATTCCCACCACCACGGCCGCAGAGGCGCCACCCGGCGACTACAGCGGGATCCCCGTCTTCCAGATGCCCGGCGTACACGGGGGTCTTCTCAAC
>NZ_JBFAVI010000411.1:0-1061 GCF_040679695.1 Micromonospora sp. NPDC052213 | reverse complement strand
CCCGGCGGCAGGTGTCCGACGTGGAACGCCACCTGCTCGGTCTCGGCGAAGAAGTTGCGCGGCGTCTTGTTGAGGGTGAGGGTGCCGATCGGCTGCACCGGCGCCAGCTCCTCCGGCACGATCTTCGTCGGGTCGAGCAGGTCGATCCCGGCGAACGTCTCCTCCGGGGTGTCCGGGAAGACCTGGATGCCCAGCTCCCACTCGGGGAACGCGCCGGCCTCGATGGCGTCGTACAGGTCGCGGCGGTGGAAGTCCGGGTCCATGCCGCTGATCATCTGGGCCTCTTCCCAGGTGAGGGAGTGCACGCCGAGCTTCGGCTTCCAGTGGAACTTGGCCAGCACGGTCGCGCCGGCCTCGTCGACCAGGCGGAACGTGTGCACGCCGAAGCCCTCCATGGTCCGGTAGGACCGCGGGATGCCCCGGTCGGACATGTTCCAGATGGTGTGGTGCTGGGCCTCGGTGTGCAGCGAGACGAAGTCCCAGAACGTGTCGTGCGCGCTCTGCGCCTGCGGGATCTCCCGGTCCGGGTGCGGCTTGCCGGCGTGGATGACGTCCGGGAACTTGATCGCGTCCTGGATGAAGAACACCGGCATGTTGTTGCCGACCAGGTCGAACGTGCCCTCGTCGGTGTAGAACTTGGTGGCGAAGCCGCGGGTGTCGCGGACCGTGTCGGCCGACCCGCGCGAGCCCAGCACGGTGGAGAAGCGGACGAAGACCGGCGTCTCGCGCCCCTGCTTGAGGAAACCGGCGCGGGTGACCTTCTCGGCGGCGCCGTTGGCGACGAACGTGCCGTGCGCACCAGCGCCCCGGGCGTGCACCACCCGCTCCGGGATCCGCTCGTGGTCGAAGTGGGTGATCTTCTCCCGCAGGTGGTGGTCCTGGAGCAGGACCGGGCCGCGCGGACCGGCCTTGAGCGAGTGGTCGGTGTCGCGCAGCCGGGCACCGTTGGCGGTGGTGAGGTACGCGCCCTGCTGCCCCTTGGCGATCTTCGGTACGCCGGTCTCGGCGCCGGTCGGGGTCCGGGTGTCCGGCGCGCCCTGCTCGGCCTTGGGCGGCAGCGG
>NZ_JBFAVI010000410.1:0-1062 GCF_040679695.1 Micromonospora sp. NPDC052213 | reverse complement strand
GTCGCACGGTGCGCCCGCCGCGAGGGTGCGGCCGCCCTTCGGCGCCCGTGAGCGTGACCCCGTCGGCGCAGGTGTGCCCTCCGCCGGAGGGCCGGCCGGATCCGGCTACGGTGGCGGCATGGGAAAGCCGACCCGTTGGGTGACCGAGACCGGTCCGGAGCACTCGCAGTGGTACATCGACCGGTTCCGCCGGCTGGCCGCCGAGGGGGCGGACCTGGCCGGCGAGGCCCGGCTGGTGGACGCCCTGGTCGCGCCGGGGTCCCGGATCCTCGACGCCGGCTGCGGCACCGGCCGGGTGGGCGCGGAGCTGGCCGCCCGCGGGCACGCGGTCGTCGGCGTGGACGCCGACCCGGCGCTGGTGGAGGCCGCCGGCGCCGACCACCCGGGCCCGCGCTGGCTGGTGGCCGACCTGGCCGAACTGGACCTGGCGGCGGCCGGGGAGCCGGAGCCGTTCGACGCGGTGGTCGTCGCCGGCAACGTGCTGGCCTTCGTGGCCCCCGGCACCGAGCGGGACGTGCTCCGCCGGATCGCCGCCCACCTGCGACCCGACGGCGTGGTGGCGGTGGGCTTCGGCACCGACCGCGGCTATCCGCTCACCGACTTCGACGCCGACGCCGTCGCCGCCGGGCTGCGGCTGGAGCACCGCTTCGCCACCTGGGACCTGCGCCCCTGGCGCGACGACGCCGACTTCGCCGTCACCGTGCTGCGCCGCCCCGCCGCCTGAGCCTGCCCCACCGCCTGAGCCGGGGCGTCGCCTGAGCCAGGCGTCGCCGGCCGGGGTCAGGCGGGAGTGGCGACGACCCGCGCGGCGGCGGGGTCGAGCGTGGCGCCGGCGGGCACCAGGCTGACCAGGCCCGCCGGCAGTCGCAGCGGCCGGACGTCGCGGTAGCCGAGCATCCCGCGCACCTCGCCGCCGGCGAGCACGTACCGCCGTCCGAGGTCGGTCACCACGGAGACCGCGCCGCCGGACGCACCCGGCGCCGCGACCGATTCGACCACCGCGCCCCGACCCGGCTCCACCACGACGTGGTCCGCGCGCACCCCGCCGCCGGACGCCGGAGG
>NZ_JBFAVI010000409.1:0-1064 GCF_040679695.1 Micromonospora sp. NPDC052213 | reverse complement strand
CCGGATCCACCAGCTCCAGCGGCTCCGCGACCGCGCCGGTCACATTCGACACGATCGGCACCCGCGGCACCCGCCAGTCCAGCCCCGCCACCACCGACGCGAACTCGTCCAACATCGGATCCATCAACCGCGAATGGAACGCGTGACTGACCGCCAGTTCCTTGACCCGCCAACCCCGCTCACGGCAGGCCCCCACCACCGAGGCCACCTCATCGGCCGCGCCCGAGACGACCACCGACGCGGGGCCGTTGACCGCCGCGATGTCCACGGCCGCGCCCGACGCGCCGAGCAACTCGGCGACAGCCTCCTCCGACGCACCGACCGCCGCCATCACCCCACCCGACGGCAGAGCCTGCATCAACCGACCCCGCGCCGCCACCAGGGAACAGGCATCCGCCAACGACAACATCCCCGACACGTACGCCGCCGTCACCTCACCGATCGAATGACCCGCCAGGAAATCAGCCCGCACACCCCACGACGACAACAACTCCCACAACGCCACCTCCACCGCGAACAACCCCGCCTGCGCGAACACCGTCTGATCCACCAGAGCCCCATCGGCGGTGCCCGGCTCGGCGAACACGACCTCCCGCAACGCCCGCGGCAACAAACCCTCAAACCCCGCACACACCCCGTCGAAGGCCTGCGCGAACACCGGGAACGTCTCGTACAGCTCCCGGCCCATGCCCACACGCTGCGAACCCTGACCCGTGAACAACACCGCCCGACGACCCGCCGACACCACACCCGCAGACCGGCCCTCGGCAACAGCCGACAGCCCGGCCACCAGCTCGTCCACGTCCGAGCCCCACACCACCGCGCGGTGCTCCAACGCCGCCCGAGTCGTCGCCAACGACCACGACACATCCACCGGCGACAGACCACGACCACGCACGAACGACGCCAACCGCCCGGCCTGACCCGACAGACCCCGCTCCGAACGCCCCGACAGCACCCACGGCACCGGCAACCCGACCGGCGCGGCAGGCCCCGCGGCGTGCTCCGGCTCCGCCTGCTCGATGATCACGTGCGCGTTCGTCCCCGAGATGCCGAACGACGAC
>NZ_JBFAVI010000408.1:0-1069 GCF_040679695.1 Micromonospora sp. NPDC052213 | reverse complement strand
GTACCCGGCGAGCACGAACGTGGTGTTCCAGATCAGGCTGCCCAGCGCGGTGTAGAGCAGGAACACCGGCACCGGCATGCGTTCCACCCCGGCCGGAATGGAGATGAGACTGCGGAAGATCGGAATCATCCGGCCGAAGAACACCGCCTTGACGCCGTGGCGCAGGAACCACGCCTCGGTGCGGTCCACGTCCTCCAGCTTGATCAGCGGCAGCCGCTCGGCCAGGGCGCGCATCCGGTCCCGCCCGAGGGCCGCGCCGATGTAGTAGAGCGCCAGCGCGCCCACGATCGACCCGATCGTGGTCCAGACGATCGCACCGACCAGGCTCATCCTGCCCTGGCTCGCGGTGAAGCCGGCCAGCGGCAGGATCACCTCGCTGGGGATGGGCGGGAACAGGTTCTCCAGCGCCACCGCGAGGCCGGCGCCGGGACCGCCGAGCCGTTCCATCAGGCCGGTGACCCAGCCGGTCACTCCGTCACCGGACGGCTCTGCCGCCCGCGCGGCGCTCACCCGGGGGCCGGCGAGCAGCTGTGCGTTTCCGATCATCCGACCAACGTTACGGGGCGAAGCTGCGGACGACCACGCGTCATGGAAACCATTATCGTGTACGCCATGCGTACGCCGTTGCGGATCGCCGTCGCCCAGCCGCTCACCCGCTCCGGCGACGTCGCGGGCAACGCGGCACGGCACGCCGACGCCGTGCGCGCCGCCGCGGCCCGCGTGGTGGTCTTCCCGGAGATGTCACTGACCGGGTACGAACTGGACGCCGCGCCGCTGGACCCGGACGATCCCCGGCTCGCGCCGCTGCGCGCGGCGTGCGCCGAGACCGGGACGCTGGCGCTGGCCGGCGCGCCGGTGCCCGGATCGCACATCGGGGTGCTCGCGGTCGACGCCGAGGGCGTGCGGGTGGCGTACCGGAAGATGTGCCTGGGTGGCGCGGAGCCGCAGCACATGCGGCCGGGCCGGGAGCCGGCGGTGCTCGATGTGGACGGCTGGCGGCTGGGCCTGGCGGTGTGCAAGGACACCGGCACGCCGGAGCACGCGGCGGCGACGGTGGCGCTCGGCGCGG
>NZ_JBFAVI010000407.1:0-1072 GCF_040679695.1 Micromonospora sp. NPDC052213 | reverse complement strand
CGATCATCCGTGCGGACGATCGACGACACGCTAATGCGCATTAGCGCGGAGGTCCGCCTACTGTCGCGCGCCCGGTCGGCCCTTGTCAAGATTCCCGCCCGAACAACCGCAGGGCAGCGGCGGGCGCGGTTGCTAATCCGCATTACATCAGGGAGTTCATCGAACGGAAATCTTCCGGCCACCCCTTGACAGGACGCCGGGAGAGCAGAGAGGCTCCATCCCGACCCGATCGCTAATACGCATTAGCGGAAGTGGAAGGACCGACGTGACCCCTCCCCCCAGGCGTGTCACCCAGCGTGACATCGCACGCATGGCCGGCGTCAGCCAGGCGACCGTGTCGCTGGTGCTCAACAACCGCACCGACGCCGACGTCCGGATCGCGCCGGAGACACGGGACCGGGTCTTGCAGGTCATCGCCGAGACGGGATACGCCGCCGACCCGGCCGCCCGCCGCCTCGCCTCCGGGTTCAACCGGATCATCGGCGTCTTCACCTACGAGCCGGCCTTCCCCAGCGGCAGCCGGGACTTCTTCCACCCGTTCCTGCTCGGCATCGAGGAGTACGCCGAACGGGTCGGCTGCGACCTGCTGCTGTTCACCAGCGCCCCGGTGGTGGACGGCCGGCGGCGCATCTTCCACCAGGACAACCGGCTGCGGCTGGCCGACGGCTGCATCCTGCTCGGCCGGGAGATCGACGGCGCGGAGCTGCTCCGGCTCAACCGCGACGGGTTCCCCTACGTCGCCGTCGGACGCCGCGACGACGCCGGCGGCCCGGTGCCCTACGTCGGCGCCGACTACGCCAGCGCGGTCCACCGGCTGGCCGAGCGGGCGGTGGAGCTGGGACACCGGCGCCTGACGTACGTGGGCATGGGCACCTCGGCCGAGTCCTCGCACGACCGGCGCAGCGGTTTCCACGCCGGCGCGACCGGCGCGGACAGCGCCCGCCAGATCACCGCGACGGCGGAGACCGCCGACGCCACAGTGGACGACCTGCGGGCCGACGGCAGCACCGTCGCCTTCGTGGAGGACTTCGCCACCGCCGTGGCGCTGGAGACGGCCGCCCGCCGCAAGGGG
>NZ_JBFAVI010000406.1:0-1073 GCF_040679695.1 Micromonospora sp. NPDC052213 | reverse complement strand
CCCACAGGCCACCACCACCGACATGTCGGGGCCGCCGCCACACCACTGTTAGCGCTTACACCGACGGCCATCCACAACTCGCGAGGCACCGTGCCGGACGGTCGGGTGCTCGCGCGTATCCGAGGAGCCGTCATGGTGATCCCCCGTCCCCGGTCCGTCCGATCCGGACCACCGCGTATGACCATCTCCGCCCTGGTGCTCGTCCTGGCCGTCGCCGGCGCCGCCGTGGCCGCGCAGACCCGAAGCGCCGTGGCCGCCCCCGGGCCCGGCTCCATCGTGGGCGTGCAGTCCGGCCGCTGCGTCGACGTCCCCAACGGCAGCACCACGAACGGCACCCAGGTCCAGCTGTACGACTGCACCGGCGGCACGCCGCAGAGCTGGACGTACACGTCGGCGAAGCAGCTCACGGTGTACGGCAACAAATGCCTGGACGCCAACGGCCAGGGCACCAGCCCGGGCACGACGGTGATCATCTGGGACTGCAACGGCCAGGCCAACCAGCAGTGGAACATCACCTCGGCCGGCACCGTCACCGGTCAGCAGTCCGGGCTGTGCCTGGACGCGACGAACGCGGGCACCGCCAACGGCACCAGGATCATCCTGTGGACCTGCAACGGACAGGCAAACCAGCGGTGGAACGTCTCGACCACACCGTCGTCACCGCCGCCCACCTCGACGCCGCCGCCCGGCGGCCGGCCGTGCGACATCTACGCCGCGGGCGGCACCCCGTGCGTCGCGGCGCACAGCACCACCCGGGCGCTGTTCTCGGCGTACGGCGGCAACCTCTACCAGGTCCGCCGCTCCTCGGACAACGCCACCCGCAACATCGGACTGGTGAGCGCGGGCGGCTACGCCGACGCCGCTGCGCAGGACGCGTTCTGCTCCGGTACGAGCTGCGTGATCACCGCCGTGTTCGACCAGTCGGGACGCGGTAACGACCTGTGGTACCAGGGCTCCGCGCAGGTCCCCGGCTCCACCTCCAGCCGGCCCGCGAACGCGACGAGCGTGTCGCTGACGGTCGGCGGCGCCCGGGCGTATTCCCTCTACATCAACCCTGGGAACAGCTACTGGCG
>NZ_JBFAVI010000405.1:0-1077 GCF_040679695.1 Micromonospora sp. NPDC052213 | reverse complement strand
GTGGCCGGCGGCCTGGAGCGCCCAGCCGAGCGGGACCAGGCTGTAGAAATGCGACCGCCAGCCCCACGTCGACATCAGAATTCGCAGAGCCGCAGTCAAATCCCACCAATCCGCGCGTGAAACGGCAGTCCTGGCCAACCGATGCTAGGTGATGGAAGCGGTACGCGGAAGGTCGCGGACGACCGCAATGGATATTGACGCCGGGCTAACCGATGCTGGAGTCTTAGCCGGTGCCCGAGGTGGACCGCGATCGGCAGGCGGTGGTGCGTTGAGCGTCAATTCCGGGTTGCGTTCCTATCCGTTCGAGCCATTCACCGGCGATCTTCCGGCCGAGCTGCTGGAGATGGTCGTGACCGAGCCGGTCAGCCGGGTGCGGCTGCCCGACGGGCGGGCCGCCTGGCTGGTGCTCGGCTACGAGCAGTGCTGCACCGTGCTGGCCGACCCCCGTTTCTCCCGGCTTCCGCTCGGCGCCACCGCGACGCCGGACGGCGGCGGTCCCCGCGAGTTGAACATGGACGGTCCGCCGCACGCGGCGGTGCGCCGGGTGGCCGCGCGCGCGTTCACCGCCCGCCGCATCGAGACGTTCCGTCCCCGGGTGCAGCGGCTGGTGGACGAGCTGGTCGAGGCGATGCTCGCCGGCCCGCGCCCGGCCGACGTGGTGGCCGGGCTGGTCGCGCCGCTGCCGGTGTTCGTGGTGTGCGACGTGCTCGGCGTGCCGGCCGCCGACCGTCCCCGCTTCTACGCCTGGATCGAGGGGCTGAACTCGGTCACCGCGTACGGCTCGGCCGACGCCGCGACCGCGCAGGCCCAGCTACGGGACTACCTGGCCGGTCAGCTCGCGCGCAAGCGGGCCGAGCCCGGCGACGACCTGCTCTCGGCCTGGGTCCGCGGCACGCACGAGCTGGCCGACGCCGAGCTGGTCGAGCTGGCCATGGGGGTGCTGCTCGGCGGGCTGGAGATCAACTCGACGAGCGCCGGCCTGCTCGCGCTGTTCCGGCACCCGGAGCAGCTGGCCAAGCTGCGTGCGGCGCCGGAGAAGCTCTCCGCGGCCACCGACGAGATCCTGCGCTACACGTC
>NZ_JBFAVI010000404.1:0-1078 GCF_040679695.1 Micromonospora sp. NPDC052213 | reverse complement strand
GCCTGCACCGGATCGACCCGGCGCGAGACGTTCGTGCCCGCCCCGGCCCCGGTCCCGGTCTGCGGCGAAGCGCTGTCGTGCGGCGTGGCGGTCTGTGGGTGCGCGGCATCGCCCGCCGACCCCCCGGATCGCGGCTCCGCCTCGGCCGGCCCACCGGACCGACCCACCCCCTGCCCCGCCCCGGCGTCGTGGGTGACCCCCGCCCCCGCGCCGCCGGGCCGGCGCACCAACCGGTACGCCTGCATCACCGACATCCCACCACGCCGTTACGACACCCGGAAACCGACAGTCGTCCCGCCCGTCACCAGCTCACCTTGCCCGCGGCGCGCACCATTGCCGGCTCCGCCCCACGCCCGGCTCCATGCGGTCACGCCACCTCGGCGAAGTGGCCGCAACACGCGCGCCCGGACACCACCACCACCCCGAAGTGGTGTCGATCAACCACGCCGAGACGGTGGTGAACAAGCACGGGTGGCCGGGCGCGCGTCAGGTGAGGCGGGCGTCGATCAGGTCGAGCGCGGCGGGCACGATGTCGGCGTCCATCAGCAGGTCCAGCGCGGCCGGCTTGAGGAAGCGCTGCTCGCCGAGCCCGCGGATCCAGTCGAGCAGCGGCCGGTAGAAGCCGTCCACGACGACGATCACCATCGGCTTGGCGTGCAGGGCCAGGGTGGCTGTGGTCCACACCTCGAACAGCTCGTCCAACGTGCCCAGGCCGCCGGGCAGCGCCACGAACGCGTCGGACTTCTCGTCCATCAGCGTCTTGCGGTCGGCCAGGCTGTCGGTCACCAGCAGCTCGTCGGAGTCAGGTCGGCGACCTCCAGGTCGACCAGGGACTGCGGGATGACGCCGATGGTGCGGCCGCCGGCCGCCCGAGCGCCCTCCACCACGGCGCCCATCATGCCGACGCAGCCGCCGCCGCTGACCAGCGTGTGACCGCGCCGGGCGAGTTCCTCGCCGGTCTCGGTGGCCAGCGCGAGCCAGCGGTCGTCGAGGGTACGGGAGGACGCGCAGAAGACACAGACGTTCGCCACGTTCAGCTCCGTCCGGCCGGGCCCTCGGGGGCGGCCTCGGCGGCGGC
>NZ_JBFAVI010000403.1:0-1086 GCF_040679695.1 Micromonospora sp. NPDC052213 | reverse complement strand
GGTGTGGTCCTCGGGTGGCCGGGCTCAGGCGATCTTGCGCTGGGCCGGGACGGTCGACTTGTGCGGCCGGCCCAGGCGGGCCTCCAGGCGGGCGATGTCGACCCGGGTCTGGCGGCGGTCGGCCAGGTCCTCCCAGCCGACGGCGAGCAGCCGCAGCCGCTCGGACTCGCTGAAGCCGCCCCACACGCCGTACGGCTCCCGCACGGAGAGGGCGTGCGCGGCGCACTCGGCCCGGACGGGGCAGGTGCGGCAGACGGCCTTGGCGCCGGACTCGCGGCGCAGGCGCGACGAGCCGCGCTCGCCGTCGGGGTGGAAGAACTGTGCGCTGTCCCGGCCCCGGCAGGCGCCGAGCCGCTGCCAGTCCCAGAGATCGACGATGGGTCCGGGCAGTCTACGTACGTTCGACATCAGCACCCCTCCTCCCGCGCGGCACCGCGGAGATCCATGTGAACCGGCGTCCGGGCGGCGGTCCGCGCAGGCGCGCCGTTTCCGGCCTGGATGCTCCCTACCCGAACCTTCCCCGGCTCACACTTCTGTGATCCAAAACCTTGGACAACTAGCGGCATATGCCCTACTTGTCGGAAAAGTTCGGAGGATTGCCGGGAACCTCCTCGCGACCGGACTCGGTCATGGTCTGCTCGTGGGCGGAGAGGAGACCACTGTGCGTACGGTTCTCGTGTGCGTTCGGACACCGCTTGCGGCGCAGCATCTGACGTCCGCGGCGGCCCGGCTCGGGCTGTCCGCCGTCGTGCGGACCGCCGTCTCCGATCCCGAGGTGATGTTGCGTCTGGCCGAGCGTCCGGCCGACGTGGTGCTGGCGGACACGGCCCTCACCCGGCCGGACAGCGCGGGCTTCGTGCGCCGGGTGCTCGCCCGCGCGCCGCAGGCCTCCGTGCTGCTGCTCGGCACCGAGGAATCGGAGGCGGCCGCCGCCACCATCAGCGCCGGCGCCCGGGGCCTGATCCAGGGCGCGGACCACGACCTGACCAGCGCGGTCGCCAAGGCCCTGCTGCTGCTCGTCGCCCCCGGCCGGGCGACCCGGAGCCGGATCGCCGACCCGGCGCGGGACACCGCGGCGGTCGGCGG
>NZ_JBFAVI010000402.1:0-1089 GCF_040679695.1 Micromonospora sp. NPDC052213 | reverse complement strand
CTCACCGGCGGCACGCCCACGCTCGGCCCGGAACTCGACCCGGAACCGCTGCTGGAGATGGTCGGCCTCACCGGCCCCGACCACGTCGGCCCGCCGCCGCGCGTCGCCGGGTGCGGCCTGGAGTTCCCCTACCTTCCGGTACGCCCGGACGCGGTGGCCCGGGCACGGTTGAACACGGCGGCGGCGGAGCGGTACGGCGTTGAGCACGTCAGCCTCTTCTCCTGGGACGTCGATTCGCAAACCGCGCACGCCCGGGTCTTCGTGCCGGGGCTCGGCGTGCCCGAGGACCCGGCGACCGGCTCGGCCGCTCTCGGGCTGGGCGTGTGGCTGGTCGCGAGCGGGCTGCTGCCCGGCGAGGGGCGCGCGGAGTACACCGTCCGGCAGGGCATCGAGATCCACCGCCCCTCCACGCTGACCTGCACGGTGACCGCCTCCGGCGGGCTGGCGCTGGGCGCGACCGTCTCCGGCCAGGTGATGCCGGTGGCCCGGGGCGAGATCACCGTCCCCCCGTTCATCGGCTGACCCCACCCCACCCCATCCCACCTTGTTGATCAAGGAGTTCGTGTCGGCGAACGGGCCTCTGGAGGACACGAACTCCTTGGTCAACCGGCCGGGGCGGGAGGGACGGGCCGGGATGGGGGAGGATGGCGGGGTGAGTGACGAGGTGGACGAGCGGGTGACTCCTCCGCTGGTGGACGAGGCGGTGAAGAAGGCCGCTGTCTGCTGGGTGAGCAGTGGCGGCGGCCCGGCGTACGCGCTGTGGTGCCTCCCGCTGGACGGCACGCTGCTGGTGGTCACCGGCCCCGGTGAGCAGGCCGCCCCCGGGCTGGCCGACAGCGAGACCGCCGAGGTCACGCTGCGCGGCGACCACGGCGGACGGATCGTCACCTGGTCGGCGCGGGTGACCCGGCTGCGACCCGGCACCGAGGAGTGGGACACCGCCGCGCCGCTGGTCGCGGCGAAGCGGCTCAACGCCTCAGGGGCTGCCGTCGAGCTGGTGGAGCGATGGGTGGCGCAGGGATGCGCGCTCAACCGGCTCGCGCCCGTCGGCGCCGTCGTGACCGGCGCCGATCTGCCGGACGGCTCGCT
>NZ_JBFAVI010000401.1:0-1093 GCF_040679695.1 Micromonospora sp. NPDC052213 | reverse complement strand
GACCGGGGCACGGCGTGGCTGGACACCGGCACGTTCACCTCGATGATGCAGGCCGCGGAGTTCGTCCGGGTGATCGAGGAGCGCCAGGGCATGAAGATCGGCTGCGTCGAGGAGGTGGTCTGGCGGTCCGGGCTGATCGACGACGAGCGGCTGCGCGTGCTCGCCCATCCGCTGACCCGCAGCGGCTACGGCGAATACCTGCTGGGCCTGCTGGCCGAGCGGAGCGGGACCGAAGGATGAAGATCCGGCCGCTGAGCATCGAGGGGGCGTGGGAGATCACGCCCCGGCAGCACGGCGACTCCCGCGGGTTGTTCATGGAGTGGTACCGGTTCGACCGGCTCGCCGAGGTGGTCGGGCGTCCGCTGCGGCTCGCCCAGGGCAACCTGTCCGTCTCCGCGCGGGGCGTGGTCCGCGGCATCCACTTCGCCGACGTCCCGCCCGGCCAGGCCAAGTACGTGACCTGCGTACGCGGGGCCGTGGTCGACCTGGTGGTGGACATCCGGGTGGGCTCGCCGACGTTCGGCCGGTGGGAGGCGGTGCGGCTGGACGACGTCGACCGGCGAGCCGTCTATCTCAGCGAGGGCCTGGGGCACGGTTTCTGCGCGCTGACCGACGACGCCACACTCAGCTATCTCTGCTCCACCACCTACAACCCGGGCGCCGAGCACACGGTGCACCCTCTCGACCCGGACCTGGCGATCGACTGGCCGGCCGAGGCGCCGGTGCTGTCGGCCCGGGACGCCGCCGCGCCGAGCCTGGCCCACGCGCGTACGGCCGGGCTCCTGCCCGACTACCGCCGTACCCGCACCTGTGCCGCACCGTTCGGGGGCGACGAGTGACAGGCGGTTCGCTGGTCGACGCCGCGCAGTCCTCGTCGGACCCCGGCACGACGCCTCCGTCCGGGCGCCGGGCGGCCGGTCTGCTGCGGCGGCTCGTCGCGCCCGAGCGCCTCTATCTCGGCGCGCTGGGACTGACCGGCCTGGCGGCGGTCATGTCGGTGGCGCTGCCCGCGGCGGAGCGCCCGGGTGACTTCAACCCGATCGGCGTGCTCTGGCACCACACCGCCGCGACCTCCAGCGCCACCAACCCGCAC
>NZ_JBFAVI010000400.1:466-1097 GCF_040679695.1 Micromonospora sp. NPDC052213 | reverse complement strand
AATCTTGAGAGGGCTTGATCAGCAGTACCCTGGGCGACTTTCCTTCACGATCTCAGGCACTAACCCTAAATGTGTCGAAGATGCGAAGGTTGGTCCCGAGGACAATCCCGTTTATAACTACTTCACTCGCGAGTATTTGAAGCCGCTAGGGATCGAAGAAGCGTACGATCTTCTGACGACAATCGGTGGGCGAGTAGGCCTTGCATGGGAAACTCCTGCATTATCTGCGAGCTATGCGCAGACCGGCGGGCACCCCGCCCTTCTGCGGGCACTTGGCTCGGCTGCTCACAATAAGAACCTGAGCCGGCATCAGATTATAAAGATATTGGAGCGCGACGTCCGCAGCCTCTCCCAAGACCTCCTAATCGAGAGTTCTCCTCTGCTTGCGCAGCTTGTTTCGACGCTAAAAGACGAGTACAAAGACGAGTATTTTCTGCTGACGCTCCTTGCGGAGGGCAAGGTTCAGGAGTTCGCAGAGTGGGCGCGACTCGCTCCTGCTGACGTGGGCCACCTTGTTGGGTATGGGATTTGTCGCGATCCCCATACCACGCCCAGTTTATGCATTAGGCTTCTGCAGACTTACCTGCAACGGCAGCTTGCGGAGCCAGTCCGCCCGAGTTCTGCGCTTCCA
>NZ_JBFAVI010000400.1:0-456 GCF_040679695.1 Micromonospora sp. NPDC052213 | reverse complement strand
TTGCTCACGCCGTTGGCGCGCCGGGTGGCTTCGCAACCGTTTATAAGGCCCGAGATGATGGTGGGAAATTCGTTGCCCTCAAGGTGGTGCGCAACGGCAAGCTCAGCAGTGTTCAGCGAGAGCTCGATATTTTACAGTCTCTGAATCACCCCAATATCGTTCGCATCCTAGATGCAGGAGACATCCCGTCGGGGGATCCGTATCTAGTCATGGAGTATATAGAGGGGCCGACGCTGCGAAATTTCTGCGAGGCTTCGACTAGGCCGGATGAGCATATGCTTCTGAAATGGGCTGTGGCTTTGTTGGAGGCGCTAGAGCGTATGCACCCACGCCCGGCCGCAGTCGATGAAATCCGTAAGCGGCATGACGAGTTGGACGGTGACGTCGCGCAGGCGATCTTCGAAGCACAGCACGGAGTAGTTCATCGAGACATTAAGCCGGACAACGTTATACTAA
>NZ_JBFAVI010000399.1:0-1097 GCF_040679695.1 Micromonospora sp. NPDC052213 | reverse complement strand
CCGGTCGTGCAGGCGTTCCTGTGCACAAGGCCGGGACCCGTGCGGTCACTGCGCGAGGCTACCGACGAGAGCTCGACGCAGCGAACGTCTTCACGTCCTGAAGCAGGAGGTCCAGGAAGGTGGCCAGGTCCGGGGCGGCCACGTCGAAGCGCGGATCCTCCGAGGTGTAGATGCCGTCGAGGACGAGGTCCGGAGGGAGCCGGTAGACGGGCCACCCGTCCGGCGTCGCCAGCGCGTACTGCGTGCCGCCGCCGTCGCTGGCGAACACGATTACATCGGCGTCGTGGCGGCCACGTACGCGCCAGAGGTCCCGTGCCTCGTGGACGTGGACCACGTGGGAGGCGCTGTGCAGGAAGAACCCGTTGTCGATGTCGGCCAGGTCGACGGCGTCCACTACCGCGTACAGGTCGGCAAGGACAGCGGGGACGGCGGGACGGGCGGCGGCGATCAGCGCGGCAGAGGTCGTCGTGGGCTCACTGACGGCATTCTCGCCGGGCGGGTATCCGTAGCGGTCCTCGAAGTCGAGCACCGCGGAAGCGACCGCCTTCCGCAGATCCTCCCGCCAGGTCACCAGGTCTCGTTGCATCACGGCAGGACACTGCCACCGTGAACCAGATCTGACCAGGAGCGCTGGGAGCGGGACGACCATCCGACCTGTCAGACGTCCGTACGCCGGATTTCGGGTCTTTGATCTCTGGGCCGGCACTGCGACGATGCAGGCCGTCGGAGGCGGCCGTGTGCGGACGTCTCGTGTCTCACCGACCGAGGAGCCGATGTGCGTCTGCCCCGTGAGCCCCACCCGGTTGACCGGCCGGGCCTGCTCATCTCCATGATCGTCTGTGGTGGCCTCGGGACTCTTGCGGCGAGCGGATGGAACGGCGACGCAGGGCGGTTCCAGCCGATCGCGGCGGTGCTCGCCGTGGTGCTGTTCGCGTGCTTCCTGATCATGTTCGCGGTGTTCTGGGTCGGCTGGCTGATGCGCGGCCACGAGTTGTGGCGCGAGGCGCGGCGTGAGCGCTGACCAGGACCGTTACCGGCATGATCGCCGGTGGCTCGAACACGCGGTGCACGAGCTTCCGGCCGGGGTGCTGTGGGGC
>NZ_JBFAVI010000398.1:0-1103 GCF_040679695.1 Micromonospora sp. NPDC052213 | reverse complement strand
ATGGTCGACGGGGTGTTCGAGGTCCGGGCGGGGGAGGAGGTGTTCCGGGCGCGACGGCTCGTCGTCGCCACCGGCGTCTCGCAGCCGTACCGGCCGGAGATCCCGGGCCTGGAACTCGCCGAGCAGTACGCGGAGATGTCCGTCGACCCGCGCGACTACCTGGACCAGAAGGTGCTGATCATCGGCAAGGGGAACTCCGCGTTCGAGACCGCGGACAACCTGATGGAGACCACCACGCTGATCCACGTGGCCGGGCCGAGTTCGATCCGGATGGCCTGGCGCACGCACTACGTGGGACACCTGCGCGCGGTGAACAACAACTTCCTGGACACCTACCAGCTGAAGTCGGCGAACGCGATCCTCGACGGCGACGTCAAGCGGATCGAACGCGACGGCGACGGCTTCACTGTGACCTTCTCGTTCTCCCGCGCCGACGACGTGGTCAAGGAGCTGCGGTACGACCGGGTGCTCGCCTGCACCGGGTTCGCCTTCGACGCGTCCATCTTCGACGACACCTGCCGTCCGCAACTCGCCATCCGGGACCGCTTCCCGGCGCAGACCGCGGAGTGGGAGTCGGTGAACGTGCCCGGCCTCTACTTCGCCGGCACCCTCACCCAGCAGCGCGACTTCAAGCGCTCGACGAACGGGTTCATCCACGGCTTCCGGTACGGCGTGCGGGCCCTGCACCGCATCCTCGGCGCCCGCCACCACGACACCCCGTGGCCGGCCACGCCGCTGGAACCCACCCCGGAGGCGATCGCCGACGCGGTCATCGCCCGGATCAACCGCACCTCCGCGCTGTGGCAGCAGTTCGGTTTCCTCGCCGACGTGGTCACCGTCGCCGGGTCCGACGCGCGCTACCACGAGGAGGTGCCCGTCGAGTACTTCACCGGCACCGGCCTGCGTACCCCCGACCACGACTACGAGCACGCCTTCGTGGTCACCCTGGAGTACGGTCCCGAGCACGACCAGGTGGACCCGTTCGACGTCACCGTCAACCGGGTCGCCCAGGACGTCGCCGGCCAGGCCCACGACGCCGCCTACCTGCATCCGGTCGTCCGCCATCACCGGGCGGGCCGGGTCGTCGGCACCGACCACCTGGC
>NZ_JBFAVI010000397.1:0-1104 GCF_040679695.1 Micromonospora sp. NPDC052213 | reverse complement strand
CGCGGGCCGGTTCGGCGTGTCCGGCCTCAGGTGGCGCCGGCTGCGGCGCGGGCGGTCAGACCGTCGAGCACGTACGCCAGCCCGAGCGCGAAGTTCGTGTCCCAGTCGTCGTCGAGCAGGTGCCGCTGCGCGGCCAGTGTGGGATAGCTGGCGCTGTGCCGCTCCAGCATCAGCTGGCCCTCCCGGCGTTCGGCCGCCGACCACCGCAGCGTGGCCTGGCTGGCCGCGGAGCCCTGGACGTGGCTGTAGAGCACCCAGCTCGCCGCGGTGACGTCCCGGGAGGTGAACCCGGCGCGGGTCAGGGTGGCCTGGAGGAACTCCATCCAGGACAGGAAGCCGGGGCCGACCGCGGGGCGTCGTCGCATCACCGCCGACCAGGGGTGCCGCAGCAGCGCGGCACGGCGCTCGGTCAGCAGCGTCGTGACGTCCGCCCGCCAGTCGTCGCCGGGTGGCGGTGGCGGCGTGGCGGCGAACACCGCGTCGACCGCGAGGTCGATCACGTGCTCCTTGGTGTCCACGTGCCAGTAGAGCGTGGTGGTGCCGACGCCGAGGCGGTCGGCGAGGCGGCGCATGGTGAGCTGCCCGACGTCGTCCTCGTCCAGCAGCTCGACCGCGGCGGCGGTGATGCGCTCGACGGTCAGTGGCGGGTCGGGCCGCCCGGCCGACGTCGTCCGCAGCCACAGGCTCCGGCTCCGCTCCGCCATCCCGTCACCCGCCTCGCCCGAAATCTGCCTGTTCCGCCCGTGAGCGTAGTACATTGGTCGGGCACCGGAACGTTGTTCGACTGCTGGACCGTCGTTCGACCCTCGCGCCGACGAAGAGGTGGGGCCAGATGAGACTCGTGGTGTTCGGCGCGAACGGGCCCACCGGCCGGCTGGCCACCGAGCTGGCGATGGCCCGGGGCCACGTCGTCACAGCAGTGACCCGGCGTCCGGAGTCCTTCCCGGTGCGGGGCGAGAACCTGCTGGTGGTGGGCGCCGACGTGCTGGACGCCGCGGCTGTCGACGCCGCCGTCGCCGGCCAGCAGGCGGTGATCTCGACGCTGGGTGTGCCGTACACGAAGGAGACGGTGCGAACCTACTCCGAGGGCCGAGCTGGAGGAGG
>NZ_JBFAVI010000396.1:0-1104 GCF_040679695.1 Micromonospora sp. NPDC052213 | reverse complement strand
GAGCGCCGCGACTTCCTGCGCTACATCGGGCAGCTGCGCAAGCAGGCCCGGGACGCGGCCGACCAGCAGCGCCGGCACGTCCTGTGGAACAACCCGCAGCCGGGCTGGCTGTGGTCGATCGCGATGGGCAGCCGGCTGTGGGAGCGCCGGCCCAGCCACGACGACTTCGGCCGGGTCCGCATCGGTCTCGGCCGGCAGGCCGCGATGCTGAAGTTCAACCCGCCCTCCACCAAGCCGATCGAGGACCTGGAGCCGCTGTCGTCGATCTCGCTGCGGCGCTTCTCCGAGGCGTACCGCACGGTGTCCGGCATCCCCACCTCCGTCGGACTGCCGAGCTTCACCAGCGTCGAGTTCGAGGGCGCCATCGACCCGGCCATCGACCTGGCCCGCGCCATGGTGGCGCAGCTGGCCACCTTCCACGCCCCGGACGAGCTGCGGATCGCCGTGCTCGCCGCCGAGGTGCACCGGGGCCCCTGGGAGTGGGTCAAGTGGCTGCCGCACAACGCGCACCCCACCGCGTACGACGCGGCGGGCCCGGTCCGGATGTTCGCCGGCAGCCACGACGCGCTGATGGACATGCTCGGCCCCGAGATCACCGACCGGGGCGACCACGACCGGGCCGTGAAGCCGACCACGAGCGAGCCGTTCCTGGTGATCGTCGCGCACCTGGTGGACCTGCCGGACAGCTCCCGCCTGCTCGGCGCGGGCATCCGCAACGTGGTGCTGCTCGACCTGACCGGCGCGATGCCCGGCGGCCCGAAGGTGCTGCGGCTCACAGTCACCGACGACGCGGTGGAGTTCCCGGCCGGCGCGACGACCGGCACGGCCAGGCGCGACGGGCTCGACGAGACCCAGTGCGAGGCCCTGGCCCGGATCATCGCGCCCAAGCGGACCAGCGGCACGCTGGAGGTCTCCGACGAGCCGCTGGACACCAGCTTCGAGCTGACCACGCTGCTCGGCATCCGCGACGCGATGACCTTCGACGTGCAGGCGCTGTGGCGGACCCGGACCCCGCAGCGCAACCGCCTCATGGTGCCGATCGGCGTCACCGAGGAGGGTGAGGTCATCGAGCTGGACCTGAAGGAGTCCGCGCAGGGCGGCATG
>NZ_JBFAVI010000395.1:0-1109 GCF_040679695.1 Micromonospora sp. NPDC052213 | reverse complement strand
CACAGCCGCTTGAGCCGGGCGTCGCGTTCGGTCAGCGGCACCGACGGACCCCACAAGCTGAAGTGCAACATGTCGAGCAGCCGTCCGGCGGCGGGGCGCTGGCCGGCGGCGACCCGGGCGAGCAGATCCAACCTGTCGACGTCGTCGGTGTGCAGCATCCGGCCGATGGCCCGGCTCAGGTCCCTGTCGTCCGGGCCACCGGCCGTCGTGTCGAGGCCGGCCAGGCGGCGTAGCCCGGCCCAGCCGCCGAGGCTCCCCGACCGGTAGACGTCCTCGATCTCCAGGCCGGTCTCGCGCAGGAATCTTTCGAGGCTGACGTCGCCGAGTTGCCGTAGCTCCGCCACCAGCGCGTTCTTCGACGTCGGCATCGCCGACTTGAGATTGCGGAGGACGATGTCCTTCGCCACCCGGTCCAGTTCGATGTGGCAGCCGCTTGGCAGCGAGGGGAAGTCTTCCCGCACGGCGGCTTCGACAGCCCGTCGGCTCACCCCGGCAAGTGCCCGCCAGCGCAGATCGAAGCGGAAGTTCGCGTGCTGGCCGCCGATGAAGTCGAGCACTGTCAGACACGGCTTGCCGTCGTCCAGCCGCAGGCCCCGGCCGAGTTGTTGGAGGAAGATCGTGGCGCTCTCGGTGGGGCGCAGCATGAGGATGGTGTCGACCATCGGCAGGTCTACGCCCTCGTTGAACAGGTCGACGGTGAAGAGCACTCTCAGCTCGCGCTTGCGGAAGCGGTCAATCAGCGCGTGCTGATCTGCCCGCTTGATGCTTGATGTCACGGCCGCCGACGGCACACCGTGCCGCGTGAACCAGTCGGCCATGAACCGCGCGTGCCCACGGCTGACGCAGAAGCCGAGCGCACGCATCTGCCCGACATCAGCGATGCGTGTGACCGCTTGCAGGATGAGTCGGGCCCGAGCGTGGTTGCCTGTGTAGACGCCTTCTAGTTCGCTGGTGTCGTACCCCTGCCCGCGCTTCCACCGCACGTGGGACAGGTCCACGTCGTCGTGCAGCCCGAAGTACTGGAACGGCGCCAGCAACTGCCGTTCGAGGGCATCCCACAGGTGCAGCTCCACCGTCGCACGGCCGTCGAACCACGAGCGCACGTCCCG
>NZ_JBFAVI010000394.1:0-1110 GCF_040679695.1 Micromonospora sp. NPDC052213 | reverse complement strand
CCCGGATCCTGCACGAAGCCAGGCCGACGGTGTAGCCCGCGGTGCCCGGGCGACCGCGCCCCAGGTCACCCGGGCACAAACATGGGGAACCATCGAACACAGCCGGTGCTCAGATGTTGGAGCCGTCCGGCGGCAGCCCGGGCGGTGGCTGCGGGGATCCGCCCCGGCCGGCAGCCGGTGGACAGGACATGCCCAGGGTGTAGGCCGTCATGGACAACGAGCCGTAGGCGTAGCCGTCGACGAGGACCTCGGTGTCGGGGGTGTCCATGGCGGCGGCCAGACCGGCGAGATACAACGCCGGGATGAAGTGATCCGGTGTCGGTACCGCACGGCGGAAGTCCCCGTGCGCGTCGAGGGTCGCGTACTCGCCCGGATCGGTCAAAATCCGGGCCTTGGCGTCCTCGTCGAAGCGTTGCGCCCAGTCGAAGCCGTCGTCGGTCAGCGTCCAGTCCATGCCGCGCAGGTTGTGCACGACGTTGCCGCTCGCCACGATCAGCACGCCGCGCCGACGCAGTGGAGCGAGCCGGGCGCCGAGTTGAAGGTGGTAGTCCATCGGCTTGTCGGCGTTGATGCTGAGCTGGACGACGGGAATCGTCGCGTCCGGAAAGGCGTGCATCAGCACCGACCAGGTGCCATGGTCGATGCCCCAGCTGTCGACGTCCGCCCCGACCCAGGTCGGATGGACGACGTCACTGACCTCCTCAGCCAGCTCGGGCAGCCCCGGCGCCGGGTACTGCACCTCGAACAGCTCCTGCGGAAACCCGTAGAAGTCGTGGATGGTCCTCGGCCGGGGCATCGCGGTGTCGGCCGTGGCGTTGATGTACCAATGGGCGCTGACCACCAGGATCGCGCGGGGACGCGGCACCGCGGCGCCGAAGGCTCACCACGCGGAGGTGTACCGGTTGACCTCGAGGGCGTTCATCGGGTTGCCGTGGCCCAGGAACGCCGCGGGCATCAACACATCCAGGGCCGGATGTACGTCTGAAGGCACGTGGACTTCCCTCCGTGGAGGACCGGATCGTACGGCGCGGCCCGCCGGACCTGAATGTCACGATAGTGCCGACCGCGACGTGACGTGGGGTGATCAGGCGGTCGGATGGGAGAGCGCCA
>NZ_JBFAVI010000393.1:0-1116 GCF_040679695.1 Micromonospora sp. NPDC052213 | reverse complement strand
GTACTCGACCAGTTTGTCCCGCACCCGTTCATCACCCTTGGGCTCGTTACGCCAGCCGGGCTTTCCCCTCTCGCCCGCCAGAGTGGTGGCGATCGTGTTCAGTTCCGCCTGCGCTACGGCCGCTTCGGCACGCAGTTCATTGACGTACGCAGCGACATAGACCGGATCCCGCTTTCTGCTCCTGTCGAAGCCGTCCTGTCCGGCCGGCTGGCGCCGGGAAGCCAGATCCCACGTCAGCCTGCGCTGCTCAGCGGTGAGTGGAGTGGGAGGAGGTTTCGGGTCGTCCGCCGCTATCTGCGATTCGGGTCCGTCTCTCTCGATATCCGCCAGCACGTCTTGCAACACGTCGATGGCCTGCTGGTGGCTGGCCAGGTGATGCAGGGTCAGCGGTCGCGCGGTCAGCGAGTTCGCGAGTTCCGGTGTCGCCAGGATCATCCGGACCAGGTCGGGCCGCTCGGCGAGCTGCCGTACCAGCGTCTCGGCCAGCAACTCCTCCCGTCGCGGCGGCGCCTCCCAGCTCTGGTCGAGCATCCGTTGCACGCGCGGGTCGGCGAACAACCGGCTGAGGTCGGCCGCTGCGGCATCGTCCAGCCCGGGTGCGAGCCGCCGCAGCGTCGGCGCGTCGGCGGCCTGCGCCAGCTCCACGGGTGTCACCCCGGCGGCGAAGGCCGCGTCGAGGCTTCCGCTCTCGGCGAGCACGTCGCGTACGTAGAGCCCGCCGGCTATCCGGTCGGCGTGCGCCTGCCGGTGTTCCTCGCGTACCCGGTCGGGTTGCGGCTCGACGGGCGGCGCGCTGCCCGGCGGGGGTGCGTCCGCCCGGGTGTGGAAAGTGGTGGACTCGCCGAGCAGGTGGACGTGATTGAAGTCCGGCGCGTTCCCGTCGTCGGCCGGCGGCGGCTCGGGCAGGCGTGGCGGCGCCGGGCGGGGTAAGGGCTCGGGCAGGACGTTGAACGTGCCGGGCGGGCGGCCGGTGAGCGGCATCGGCCGTCCGTCAGGGCCGAGCACCAGCGCGTCGACACCGACCACGTTGCCCTCGAACGGGCGACCGCTGTGGTGGTAGAGCGGCCGGTCGGCGACGGCGCCCGACTGCGGGTCGAGGAAGAGGACCGTGCCGTT
>NZ_JBFAVI010000392.1:0-1121 GCF_040679695.1 Micromonospora sp. NPDC052213 | reverse complement strand
GCTCGGGATATCCTTATCGGGCCGGAGCTTCAGGATCTTATCGACAGGATCGACGCTGAACTTGTCGGAGACACGATCACCATCACACGCAAGTCTCCCGGGCTCGATAAGGCGGTGCTCGAACGCGTCTGGCAACAACGCCCACAATTGCGTACCCCGATCCGTAGTTGGCTGGAGTCGATCACGACCACGGGCGCCGTCGCCAACGACCACCTCGATCGCGTGGCGGATGTGCTGGTCCGGCTGGCTGCTGACCTAGGGTCGTTGGAAACCCTGGATATCGTTCAGAAGTGGTTGACTCAAAAGTCCCGGCATCGCACCTTAGCTATCACCATTCTCGAACGTTTGGCGATCAGCAACGAGGTCGGCTCAGTTGTCCGCAGGCGTCTCTATGAATGGGCAAGCCGGAAGAGCGGCGTGGACATCCTCACAGGAGTCGCAGAGGTTTGCGCGGGGCAGCTCGCCCACCACAGCGTTAAGGCCGCCCTGTCTCGACTGCGACTGCTAATCGGCGATGAGGTTATCGCCGCCCGTCCTGCGGCGGCTCAGGCGCTCAGGCAGCTTGCCGTCAACGACGAGTTGGGGGACGAGGTCGTGACAGTGGTGTTCGACTGGTTCGAACGCCAAGACCGCCGAGCTGGGGCCCTCGGCCTGCTCGCCCTGATTGACCCGGAACTTGAGCCGTCTACAACGGAGCTAATCCGATCTATCGCTTCAGCCCCAGAGCGCGCACAAGCCTTGCGGGATGCATGGTCTGCTTTGATCTCCGACAGGGCCACCGGGGCAGCGGCGATGACCGTTGCGGAGAACTGGTTTGCTGCTGCCGACGCCGGTGCACTCGACCCTGAGGTCGTAATAGCAATTCTAGCTCCCATCATCCGGAACAATCTCACCAGCGACAGCTTTAAAGATTTCGTCACCCAGGGAAGCTCTTCGGAAACCCGCAAGAACCTGATCGTGTCGCTTGTCATGGGCTCCTCACCGTCTATCATCGACGCAAGCGCAAACAAACAGTGATATTCAAGCGACCATGGTGGCGAACAGCAGGGCGCTGGCGACTCGCCGCCGCCGGCCGGGCGCCAGTCCCGCAGGCTGGCCACCGGCAGCAGCCCGTACGGCTG
>NZ_JBFAVI010000391.1:0-1125 GCF_040679695.1 Micromonospora sp. NPDC052213 | reverse complement strand
GGTCGGCCAGCCGCAGGCCCGGCACACCCGCCACGTACAGCGTGAGCTTCTCGTCCGCCTCGCGCTTGCGGTCGCCGCGCACGGTGACCGGGAACGCCAGCGAGGTCTGGCCCGCGGGGAGCAGCTTGCAACCCACGTACGGGTCGTAGTCCGACCCGGCCTGGGCGGTCGTGCCGTAGGTGGTCGCGCAGATCAACGCCGGCTCGGAGAGCGGGCGGGACACGGTGACGGTGAACGTCATCGCGCGGGTGCCCTTGTCGCCCTCTGCCACCGAGGTGTCGGCCACCCGCAGCGAGGCACGCGACCGGAACCGGGCCACCTGCGGGTCGTGGTCGCTGGCGCCCCGGTCACCCAGCTCCGGCGCGTCGGTCGGATAGTCGGCGTTGATGTGCGCCGTCCGTACCTGCACCAGGTCGTCGTGCATCGGGTCGTTCACGAACAGGTTGTCCAGCGTCTGCGCCTGGCCGCTGAAGGTGTACGAGTACGCCGACGCGGGCGCGTCCGCCACCAGGTCGTCCCAGAGGTTGTGCAGCCCGGCCTCGTACAGCGGGGCGAGCTGGTCCGACGGGGTCGGGTTCTGTGCGGTGGCGATCGGGTCGTCCGGGCGGGGGAACACGTTCAGGTCGCCGCCGGAGACCACGCGGGCGTTCGGGTCGCTCGCCTCGACCGCCGCGACGATCGCGGCGCCGTACGCGGCCTGCTCGCGGCGCTGCCCGACCCGGCTGTCCGGCCCGGACGAGAAGTGGTTGGCGACCGCCCAGAGCGTGAACCGCTCGGTCGAGCCGGGCGCGGCCTTGACGGTGAACCGGGCCAGCTGGGCCGCGCGGGTGTAGACGTTGCTGCCGTCCACGCCGGTCGACCGGTCCACGTCGGCGGGCAGCACCGCGTTGAACGCCTTCGGGTTCTGCACGTCCGTGTTGGACGCGAGCGCCGCCGAGCGGTACTGGACGGTCGGCGCGGAGCCCAGCAGCGGGTCCGCGGCGGTCGCCTCGGCCAGCGTGAGCCGGTCGGTGCGGTAGAGGACCGCCGCGGCGATGCCGCGGGCGTCCGCGCCGGTGCGGTCGTACGCGGCGGCGTAGGCGGGGCCGCCGTTGGCCGCGATGGCCAGCGCCAGCTCCTGCACGG
>NZ_JBFAVI010000390.1:0-1126 GCF_040679695.1 Micromonospora sp. NPDC052213 | reverse complement strand
CGACACGGTGCGGAAGAGCTACCACGAGTGCATCACCGACGCGACGAGCTTCTACAAGTCGTGGAGCGGCTACCAGGACGAACTGGTCTGGGGCGCGATCTGGCTGTACCGGGCCACCGGCGACGCCACCTACCTGGCCAAGGCCGAGAGCGAGTACGACAAGCTCGGCACCGAGCCGCAGTCCACCACCCGCTCCTACAAGTGGACCATCGCCTGGGACAACAAGCAGTTCGGCGCGTACGTGCTGCTGGCCAACCTGACCGGCAAGCAGAAGTACGCCGACGACGCCAACCGGTGGCTGGACTACTGGACAGTGGGCGTCAACGGGCAGCGGGTGCCGTACTCGCCCGGCGGGATGGCGGTGCTCGACTCCTGGGGCGCGCTGCGGTACGCCTCGAACACCGCGTTCGCCGCGCTGGTCTACAGCGACAAGACCACCGACACCACGCGCAAGGCGCGCTACCACGACTTCGCGGTCCGGCAGATCAACTACGCGCTCGGCGACAACCCGCGCAACTCCAGCTGCCAGATCGGCTTCGGCACGAACTCGCCGCGCAACCCGCACCACCGCACCGCGCACGGCTCCTGGTGGGACTGCCAGACCGTGCCCACCGAGACCCGGCACGTGCTCTACGGCGCGCTGGTCGGCGGCCCGTCATCGGCAAACGACGCGTACACCGACAGCCGGTCGGACTACGTGATGAACGAGGTGGCCACCGACTACAACGCCGGCTTCACCTCCGCGCTGGCCCGGCTCGCCAACGAGTACGGCGGCAGCCCGCGCGCCGGGTTCCCGTCCGCCGAGACGCCCGACATGGACGAGATGACCGTGGAGACCACAGTCATGCAGGCCGAGCCGCGCGCCACCGGACTGAAGGCGATCATCTACAACAAGTCGGCGTTCCCGGCCCGGGCGCTGACCACCGGAAAGTTCCGGTACTTCTTCCGGCCCGACGGCACCGGACCGGTCACCGTCACCCCCGGCTACACCCAGGGCTGCCCGTCGCCGTCGACGGCGAAGCAGTTCTCCGGCGACATCTGGTACGTCGAAGTCGACTGCACCGGCTACACCATCGCGCCCGCCGGGCAGTCCCAGCACCGGATGGAGGTGCAGTTCAAGATCGGC
>NZ_JBFAVI010000389.1:0-1126 GCF_040679695.1 Micromonospora sp. NPDC052213 | reverse complement strand
GGCTGCTCGTCGCCGCCGCCTGCGTGGCGCTGCTGGGCCTGGGCGTGCCGCTGGCCACCGGCGAGGTGCTGGGCCAGTTGGCCCGGCAGGGTGAGGTGGACGGCCTGTTCGGTTTCCTCGCGCTGATGCTCAGCGCCGCTGTGGTCGCGGGACTGGTCGGCGTGGTGCAGAACCTGCGGTTGCTGCGGTTGGAGGGCCGGTTGCAGTCCGGCGCGCACCTGGCGCTCTGGGACCGGCTCATGCGGCTGCCCGCCCGGTTCTTCACCGGTCGCAGCAGTGGTGAGATCGCCAACTCGATGTTGGGGATCTCGTTCGTCGGCGAGGCGCTGAGCGCGCTGCTGCCGCAGCTCGTCTCCGCGGCCGCGACCGTCGCGGTGACCCTCGGCCTGCTCCTGGTGGTCGAGCCCGTGCTCGGGCTGTGGGGGGCGGGGATCGTCGCCGTCACCATGCTGGCCTTCGGCGCGTTCGCCGTCCTGATCGTCCGCCGGCAACGGATCGCGCTTCCGGCCGAGCACCGGGCGGCGGCGATGACCAACCAGTTGCTCGGGGGAATCGTCAAGATCAAGGTGGCGGCCGCCGAGGCCCGGGCGCACGCCCGCTGGTCGGAGGTGGCCGCGGTGGCCCGGGCGGCGCTGCAACGGGTCCGGCAGAGCCAGGCGGGCCTGGTCGCGTTCGCCACGGTGCTGCCGGTCGCCGGTCAACTGGTCCTGTTCGCCGTGCTGATGGGACCGCTCGCCGGCCGGGTCACGCCGGCCGACTTCTTCGTCCTCAACGTCAGCTTCGCGATGCTGCTCGGCGCGCTGCTCGTGCTGGTGTCGGCCGGGGTCGAAGTGATCGCGGCGGTGCCCCGCCTGGGCGGCCTGCGGGACATCCTGCGCGCCGACCCCGAGGCCCGGCCGGACCGGGTGGACCCGGGCGAGCTGCGCGGTGAGGTCGCACTGCACCGGGTCACCTTCGCCTACCAGCCGGACGAGCCGCCGGTGCTCGTCGACATCGACCTGCACGTGCGCCCGGGTGAGTTCGTCGCCATCGTCGGGCCGAGCGGCTGCGGGAAGTCCACACTGCTCCGGTTGCTGCTCGGTTTCGAACGCCAGCAGCAGGGCGCGGTGCTCTACGACGGCCAGGA
>NZ_JBFAVI010000388.1:0-1134 GCF_040679695.1 Micromonospora sp. NPDC052213 | reverse complement strand
GGGCACGATCAGCCGCCCGACCGCGAAGATCGTGCCCCGGCAAGGGGTGCCCGCGCTGCCCGGCCTGATCGGGTTCGCCGTGCTCACCGCGCTCTGCGTCGCCGTGGTGCTGCTGCTCTACCGTTCCGAGGCGATCCGCGCCTACCTGGTCCGGCACCGCAAGGGCCTGGTCGTCGAGGGCGGGACGATCGCCTGGCGGGAGATGACGCCGAAGCGTCCGCAGGCGAACGGCTGGCTGCTCACCGCCCGGGTCGCGGCGTTCACCTACAGCCCGCTGATGCTGGTGCCGGCGCTGGTGGCGACCGGCGCCGTGCTGGACGGGCGGCTCGCCGCCGTACCGGCATTGATCTTCTGGTTCGGCGCCGGCATCGCGGTCAGCTACGCCGTCCTGTTCTGCACCGCGTTCCTGCTGCGCGACAAGGCGTGGGCGCGGAAGGGCCTGGTGGCCGTCACCCTCGGCGTCCTCGCGATCGACCTGCCCCTGTGCTGGTGGCTGCTCGGCGCCGACGGCCTGATCCGCGACGGCGCCCCGCTGGTCACGGCGGCAGCCCTCTGCGTCTGGTCGCTGTACCGGGCCACCCGGTCCCGTTGATGCCCGGGGTGGGGGCCGGCAGGGGAGGATGAGGGGGTGTGGGACGTCGGGGTGGTGGGGGCGGGGCCGGCGGGAGCGGCCGCCGCGCTCGGCGCACGACGGGCCGGGGCGGCGCGGGTGCTGCTGCTGGACCGGTCCGACTTCCCCCGCGACAAGGCGTGCGGGGACGGCATCGCCGCGCACGCGCTGGACGTCCTCGACGAGCTGGGCGTGACCGGGGCCGTCGACGGCTACCCGCCCCTGCCCGCGCTGCGCCTGGTCGCACCCGGTGGCGGCACCGTCGCCCGGACGCTGCCCCGGCCCGCGTACACGGTGCCCCGCCAGGTGTTCGACGCACGCCTGGTGGCGGCGGCGGTGGCGGCCGGCGCCGAGTTGCGGCGGCACACCGTACGCCGGGTGGAGATCGCTCCCGACCGGGTGGTGCTCGACGGTGAGCTGTCCGCGCGGGCGCTGGTCGGCGCGGACGGCGCCGGGTCGGTGGTCCGGCGCGCGCTCGGGCACCCGGGCAACCCGGACCGGCACCTGGCGCTCGCCATCCGGGG
>NZ_JBFAVI010000387.1:0-1135 GCF_040679695.1 Micromonospora sp. NPDC052213 | reverse complement strand
CCCGCACGGGGTACCGGCCAGCGGCGTCATGCGCCTGTGTGTCAGCTGTTCCAGTGCTTGGCGACGAGGTCGGCGGCCTGCTGCTCCCACTGGGCGTAGTGGTCGGGGTACGCCGACACCTGCACGGTCTGCGCGGCCTGGGTCAGGGGCATGTCCTGCCACCCGTCGACCTGCTTCAGACCCTTCAGGAACGCCATCGTCGAGTACTCCGGGTCGGTGATCTGCTCCACCGTGCCCCAACCGCTGGACGGGCGCTGCTGGAACAGGCCCTGCGAGTCGTGGTCGTTGCGGTCACCCAGATGACCCAGGTTCTCCAGCTTCGACTCCTGCAACGCCGTCGCGATCGACACCACGGCGGCCCGCTCGTCCATCCCGGCCTTCTTCGTCGCCGCGATGATCGCCTTCACGTTACCGACCTGCTCGTCCGACAGGTCGATGCGCGACTGCGCACCCTGCACACCATGCGGCACCAGCTTCGCGGTGTCCACGGCCGGCTTGTCGGCCTGCACGGCGACGGCGGTGATCGGGGTGCTCTCGACCGTCGGGGCGGCGTGAGCAGCGGCCGGACCGGCGAACACGCCACCGGCGAAGGCCAGACCAGCGATACCGAGAACGCTCTTACGCATGATCGTGTTCATCAGATGCTCCATTCGGGGGTTGGCACCACACCCCGCCGAGGGGGGTCGGCGAAGGGGCGCAAGCACCGTCCGGCGCTCAAAAAACTCGGGGGATCCGGCATCACACGCCGGGAAGAATCAGACCGGCCGTGGAGACCGGGAGTGGCCCGTGCCGCGCGGGGCGGGAGGCGGCCCCTTCATCGGCCGGGACCATGTGTAACGACCGGCGGCCCACCAACATTCCGGGGCCGGGGCCTGCACGCCAGCCCGCCAGAGGACGGGGGATGGCCTTGCTCGGCCGTACGCAGGGTGTAACGACCCCGGCCCGGCCACGATTCCGCGCCCACGATGCCCCCGGTCACACCCCGGAACCGGACCCACGGGACACCGCCACCCGGCCCGTCGCCTCCCGACGGCCCGTTTGCCGGATAACGGACAGCCAGGCACGGACGGCGCACGACCACCGACGGGGTGTGGCCCGCCGTGCCCGGCGCAGGCGATCCGGGGCTCCCTCGGAG
>NZ_JBFAVI010000386.1:0-1140 GCF_040679695.1 Micromonospora sp. NPDC052213 | reverse complement strand
CAGGCCCAGCGAGTCGTGGTCGTTGCGGTCACCCAGGTGACCCAGATTCTCCAGCTTCGACTCCTGCAGCGCGGTGGCGATCGAGACGACCGCGGCGCGCTCGGGCAGGCCCGCCTTCTTGGTGGCCGCGATGATGGCCTTGGCGTTGGCGATCTGCTCGTCGTTCAGGTCCACGTGCGACTGCTCGCCCTGCGGGCTCACGCCCTGAACCGCGACGGCGGCCGGCTTGGTGGTCTCCGCCGCGTGGGCGGCGACCGGACCGGCGAACACGATCCTGCGCAAGAGCATCCTCGGCATCGCCGGTCTCGCCTTCACCGGTGGCGCACCGGGTTACAACGCCCCCCACCCCGCCCACCCCGCCCCGCCGATCTTGGAGTTGTGGCGCCTCAGATGCCCGGTTCGCGGCTTACGCGAGGCACCACAAGTCCAAGATCGATGGAGCGGCCCGAGATCTTGGTACGGGATGGCCCCTCGGGGGGCTGTTCAGTCCCATGACATCTGTCAGCGTTGAAGTCCCGATACATGTGTCACGTGGTAGGGATCTTGGGTCGGGTGGTATGTGCTGCCGGGCATGGCTTCTCGGCGGCATGTGATGAACCTGCTGGACGCGCTGCTGGCGGCGGGGGTTCGGGTGAACGCGGCCGAGTTCGCGCGTGAGCACGGGGTGTCGGTGCGCACGGTGTACCGGCACCGCGCACGTATCCGGGCCGAGGGTCAGTGGCAGGAACGATCCCGGCGGCCGCGTACCAGTCCGCGGGTCACGCCGCCGGAGGTGGACGCGTGGATCTGCAAACTGCGCGCTGAACTGGGCCCGGACAACGGGGCTGACTTCATCCGAGACGCGTTGGACGATGTGCGCCGGCGCACCGACGCGTCCTGGTCAGTGCCGTCACGCTCGACGGTCAACCGGGTGCTGGCCCGGCATGACCTGCTCGTGGCTACTCCGGCTAAACGACCGCGTAGCTCGTGGCGGCGTTTCAGCTATGCCCGGCCCCGCGACTGCTATCAGATCGACGCCACCGAAGTGAAACTCGCCGACGGCCGCACTGTCGTCGTCTTCGACGTCCTGGACGACTGCACCCGCACCCTGGTCGCCTGCCACGCCGCCGCCGCGGAGACCGCCCGAGCCGCGATCACCGC
>NZ_JBFAVI010000385.1:0-1144 GCF_040679695.1 Micromonospora sp. NPDC052213 | reverse complement strand
TCCGCGACCCGGAGCAGGTGGCGCAGCGGCATCCGGGTGTGGCCTATCGGGCGTTCGATCTGAACGAGGCCGGTGGGGTGCGGATCGGGCAGATGCTCGCCGAGCTGCTGGCCCTGTTCGAGCAGGGCGTGCTGCGGCCGTTGCCGGTGCGGGTGTGGGATGTGCGGCAGGCGCGGGCGGCGTTGCGGCACATCAGTCAGGCCCGCCACGTGGGCAAGGTCGTCCTCCAGGTTCCGGCGCCGGTGGACCCGGACGGCACCGTGCTGGTCACCGGAGCGTCGGGCACCCTCGCCGGGGTCGTGGCCCGGCACCTCGTCACCACCGGTCAGGCCCGCCGGCTGCTGCTGGCCTCGCGTCGCCTGCCCGCCGAAGGCAGCGACTACGCCGCGCTGGTCGCGGAGCTGACCGAGGCCGGCGCGACGGTCGACGCCGTCGCCGTGGACGTCAGCGACCCGCAGCAGGTGACGGACCTCGTCGCCGGGGCGCATTCGCTGACCGCCGTCGTGCACACCGCCGGGGTCATCGCCGACGCGACGATCACCTCGCTGGACGCCGAGGCCGTTGCCGCCGTGATGGGGCCGAAGGTCGACGGCGCGTGGGCGTTGCACGAGGCCACGGCCGGTCTGGATCTGTCGGCGTTCGTGGTGTTCTCGTCGATCGCGGCCACGCTGGGTTCGCCCGGGCAGGGCAACTACGCGGCGGCGAACGCGTTCCTGGACGCCCTGGCGTACCACCGTCGGGAGCGAGGCCTGCCGGCCAGCAGCATCGGCTGGGGCATGTGGGCCACGGCCGGCGGAATGGCCGGCGAACTCAGCGCCGACGACCGCCAGCGGCTGGGCCGGCTCGGCATGACGGGCCTGTCGGCGGCCGAGGGTGTTGCGCTGCTCGACGCCGCGTCCGCCGGTTCCGCGCCGGCGGTCGTGGCCGCCCGGCTGCGGATCACCGCCGACGCCGCCCAGGTCCCGCCGATCGTGCGGCTGCTCGCCCGGGCGGGCGGGCGCCGGCAGGCGAGGGCTGGGCAGGCCGGAGACGGGTCGTCCTGGTCGGAGCGGCTGGTCGGGCTGTCGCAGGACGACGCCCGTCGGCTGTTGGTGGACCTCGTGTGTGGGCAGGCGGCGGCGGTGCTGGGGCACGCGTCGGCGCA
>NZ_JBFAVI010000384.1:0-1154 GCF_040679695.1 Micromonospora sp. NPDC052213 | reverse complement strand
CAGGACGGCTCGGTCGACGCGATCCACGACGCCGGTACGAAGATCAACGCGGGCGGCTCCTTCACCCGTGTGCAGAACCGCAACTCCGACGTCGACATCCCCCGCGACTACCTGCTCGCGTTCGACAAGGCCACCGGCGCGGTGGACACCGCGTTCGCGCCCACGCTCGACAACGAGGTGACCGCGGTCACGGGCGGGCCCACGGCGAACACGGTCTTCGTCGCCGGCAAGTTCAACACCGTCAACGGCGTGACCCGGCGCAAGGTGGCCCTGCTCGACGTCAACACCGGGGCGGTCGTCACCAGCTTCGCGCCGCCCGCGTTCAACGGGCTCATCAAGGACATCGCGCTGGTCGGCAACCGGCTGCTGGTCGGCGGCATCTTCACCACGGCCGGCAACCCCAACCCGCGCGGCGGACTCGCGTCGCTCAACGCCACCACCGGCGCCGTGGACAGCTACCTCACCACCACGCTGACCGAGAACCACAACTGGGACGGGGTCAGCGGCGCCAAGGCCGGCGTCGGCGCGGAGAAGCTCGCCGTCTCCCCGGACGGCACGCAGCTCGTCGTCATCGGCAACTTCAAGAAGGCCGACGGGGTGCTGCACGACCAGATCGTCAAGATCGACCTGGGTGCCACCGCCGCCACCGTCGCGGACTGGAACACGGCCCGCTACACGCCGCGCTGCAAGTGGCAGTCCTTCGACTCGTACGTCCGTGACGTCGCGTTCTCCCCGGACAACAGCTACTTCGTGGTGGTCACCACCGGCGCGTCCTACCCCGGCACGCTCTGTGACTCCGCGGCCCGCTGGGAGACCGACGCCACCGGCGCCGGCCAGAAGCCGACCTGGACGAACTTCAGCGGCGGCGACACTTTCCTCTCCGTCGGCATCAGCGAGAAGGCCATCTACGTCGGCGGCCACTTCCGCTGGTCGAACAACCCGCTCGCCCGGGACAAGGCCGGACCGGGCGCGGTGCCGCGTGCCAGCATCGCCGCCCTCGACCCGGTCAGCGGCCTACCGCTGTCCTGGAACCCGGGCCGCCACCCGCGCGGCTACGGCGTAACCGAGATGCTGGTGACCCCGGAGGGGCTCTGGCTGGGCAGCGACCAGGAGTACATCGGCGACTTCGACTACCAGCGCAAGCGGCTCGCGTT
>NZ_JBFAVI010000383.1:0-1163 GCF_040679695.1 Micromonospora sp. NPDC052213 | reverse complement strand
CATGACCGCCCAGCGGGCGGGGTCCAGCTCGCGGCCGGTGAAGTCGTCGTACGTCCACGCGCTGGTTCTCAGTGCCGACGTCATGCAGTCACCATCGGACGCCGGCCGGGCGCGGGCATCACCCGTTCACGCGGTTCGGCCGGGCCGGGCACGCCAATGCGCCGGCAGCCTCCCGGAAATCCCGTGATTAAGCCATGCCGCAGCGTGAGCGGTCGCCGAGACTGACGCCGCACGCCATCTCCGCATCGTCTGCGACGTTCTCACCAGGGGGAGAGAGCAATGGACACGGCAGCTCCGGCACCGGACGGCGGTCGTTACCTCGCCGTCCATCACAGCGCAGAGTTCAGGGAACTACGGCGACGATCGAGCACGGTCACGCTCTGGGCCAGCGTCGCCTTCTTCGGGTGGTGGTTCCTCGGCAGCCTGCTCGCCACCTACGCTCCGGACTTCTTCCGGGAGAAGGTGGCCGGCCCGGTCAACGTGGGCCTGCTCTTCGTCTTCCTGTCGTTCACCTTCGTGGTGACGCTCGCCGCCTTCTACCTGCGCTACGCCCGCACGCGGCTCGACCCGCTCAGCGAGAAGATCCGCGCCGACCTGGAAGGAGCGTCCCGATGAGCGTCGTCCTCGCCGACCCGCAACCCCCGGTCGACAACACGTGGGCGACGCCCGCGATCGCCGTCCCGGTCACCGTCGTCCTCGCGCTCGCGGTGCTCTACCTGGTCCGCTCGGCGCGCGCCAGCACCACCACCGCGGACGGCTTCCTGCTGGCCGACCGGCGGATCGGGCCGGTGCAGAACGCGCTGGCGGTGGCGTCCGCGCCGCTGATGTACTCGACGATGTACATCTTCACCGGCCACATCGCGCTCAGCGGCTACGACGCCATCCTGCTGATGACCGCCTTCACGATGGGCACCATGCTCGCGCTGTTCCTCTTCGCCGGGCCGGTGCGCAACGTCGGCGGCTACACGCTCGGCGACCTGCTCGCGGTGCGCGTCCGGGAACGGCCGGCGCGGATGGCCTCGGCGGTGCTCACGCTGCTGACGTACGTCATGCTGACCGTGATCATGATGGCCGCCATCGCGTTCATCTTCAACCGCTGGTTCGGCGTCGACGCCCTCGTCGGCCTGGTCCTCCCGGTCTTCGTGGTCGGCCTGGTCACCGTC
>NZ_JBFAVI010000382.1:0-1163 GCF_040679695.1 Micromonospora sp. NPDC052213 | reverse complement strand
GGCCCGGCTGCGCAGCATCCGCCCGTCCGGGCCGAGGATCGAGCCGAACCCGACGTGCTCGGCCCGCACCGGCGCGGTCAGCCAGCCGGCCTGCGCGCCGACCGCGAACACCATCTCGAAGTGCCGCCGTTGCGGCAGCCCGACCACGTAGAGCAGCCGGGTCGCGCCGAGCGTGCCGGTCCGGTGCCGCAGCGCGGCCAGATCGGTGGCCGGATAGCCGAACCCGCCGTCGGACTTGCGCACGATCAGCGGCAACGGCTCGCCGTCACGGCCCACCGATCCGGGCGGGAACACGCAGTCCGCGCCCTCGCTGCGCCGCAGCAGTCCGAGCCGGTCCAGTTCCTCGACAGTCGGCGCGAGCTGGTCGTGGTAGCTGCTCTCGCCCTGGAAGTCGTCGCCGGTCAGCGTCACGTCGAGCAGGTCGTACACGGTCAGGAAGTAGCTCTCCGACTGCGTCACCAGCTGCCGCCACAGCCGCAGCGTCGCCGGGTCACCGCCCTGCAACGCCACCACCCGCCGCCGCGACCGTTCCCGGAACGCCTCGTCGTCGTCGAACTTCGCCCGCGCCGCCTTGTAGAACCCGTCCAGGTCACCCATCGACAGCTCCTGCGCCGCCCCGGCCTCGCCCAGGTCGAGCAGGTGCTCGATGAGCATGCCGAACGGCGTGCCCCAGTCGCCGAGGTGGTTGGCGCGCAGCACCCGGTGCCCGAGCCACTCCAGCGTCCGGGCCGCCGCGTCCCCGATCACCGTCGACCGCAGGTGCCCGACGTGCATCTCCTTCGCCACGTTCGGCGCCGAGTAGTCGACCACCACAGTCTCCGGCTCGGCCACCGGCGGCACGCCGAGCCGCGGGTCGACGGCCAGCGCGGACACCAGCCCGCCGAGCGCGTGGTCGGCCACCGTCAGGTTCAGGAAACCCGGACCGGACACCTCGACCGACGCGCAGACGTCGGCCAGCGCCGCGCGCTCCCGTACCTCCGCCGCGATCTCCCGCGGCGGCCGGCTGAGCCGCCGGGCCAGGCCCAGCGCCGCGTCGGACTGGAAGTCCGCGTGTTGGGAGCGCCGCACGGCCGGGTCAACCGGCACGCCGGCCACCGCCGCGAACGCCGGCGCCAGCCGGTCGGTGAGCAACCTTTCAAGATCCATGGGTACGCCGATCTCGC
>NZ_JBFAVI010000381.1:0-1176 GCF_040679695.1 Micromonospora sp. NPDC052213 | reverse complement strand
GCCGTCCGCCTCGTCCTGAACAACGACAGCAGCCCCGCCAACCGCGTCAACGCCCTCATCGCCCTGATCGACTCAGGCGGACAGCACCTGTACAACGGCGACAAGCTGTTCGCCGACGCACTTCACGAAGCGGCCGGACATCCGGACCTGACCGCGCAGATCCTCGTCCGCCAGGCGTTCTGGGCCAACGTCAACGGCGATCCCGACCGGGCGTGCGCCCAGGCTGCCCGGGCCGCCAGCCTCGCCCGGAGCGCTGGCGACACCGCCACCACCGCCATGGCACACACGATGCAGGCCCGCATCCAACGCATCCTCGGCCGCCCCCAAGCCGAGACCACGCTCGGCCACGCCCTGTCCCTGCCACGCAGCACTCACATCCCCGTCAACGCCAGGCCCGAACAGCTCTCCGCCCGGCACGCCATCTTCGACGACCGTCTGGACGAAGCCCGCAGCGCACTGCTGCCTCTGCTCGTCGAAGCCGAGCGGACCGGAGACGCCGAAGCCACCGTGGATGTCCTGCGCAGCCTCGCCGAAGTCGAGATCCGCGCCGGACGGTGCGGACTGGCCCTCGACTACGCCGGCCGCGCCCTGTCGCTTACCGACAGAGCCGCCTTGGACCCCGCACCAACGTGCTACACCTCCGCCCTGGTCGAGGGCACCGCCTCGTGCACCGACTCCGCCCTCGCTCACGCACGCCGCGGGGCGGACACCTCCCGCCGGGAGGACAACAAAGTCTTCCTCTCCCGAAACCTCTTCGTCCTCGGACATCTTCTCCTGGTCACCGGGCGTCCGAAAGAAGCCCTGGAGGCGCTGGAAGAGGTCCGTACGCTTGAGAAGCGCCAGCAGGTCCGCGACCCGTCCGTCCTGCGCTGGCACGCCGACCTCGCCCAAGCCCTCATCTCCCTCGCCTTGGCCTGCTTGCGCACGAAGACCGTGGGCAGCCCGGTCAGCTGCGACATCACCGTGGCGATCGGGATGCCGCCCATCTCCATCCCGGCCAACACGTCGCACTCCGGAAGCAGAGCCACCATCGCCTCGGCGACCTCGCGCAGCAGCTCCGGCTTCCCCTCGAACAGGTACTTGTCGAAGTACTCGTCGCTGACCTGCCCAGATCGGAGATGGAACCGGCCGGTGAGGTGGCAGGTGTCGTAGACGCGGCGCGCGAGCGGGTGAGTC
>NZ_JBFAVI010000380.1:0-1179 GCF_040679695.1 Micromonospora sp. NPDC052213 | reverse complement strand
CTCCGCGGTGCCCGCCTCAGGGGGTGGGGGCGGGCTCGGGGGTGTCCGTGTGCTCGCGCCGGGCGAGCCGGTTCTTGCGGTGGCCGTACCCGAAGTAGATGACCGCGCCGATCAGCATCCAGGCGAGGAACCGCAGCCAGGTCTCCACCGACAGGTTCAGGCTCAGGTAGAGGCACGCCACGGCGGTGAGGATCGGCAACACCGGCGAGAACGGCACCTTGAACGGCCGCTCCAGGTCGGGCCGGCGCTTGCGCAGGATCGGCACCGCGATCGCGACCAGCGTGAACGCACAGAGCGCGCCGATGCTGACCAGGTCGGCCAGCGCCGACAGCGGAAGGAAACCGGCGAGCAGCGCCACCGCGACGGTCATGATGCCGGCGATCCGGTACGGGGTACCCCAGCGCGGGTGCACCTTGGCGATGGCGGGCGGGATGAGCCCGTCCCGGGCGATGGCGAAGCCGATCCGGCCCATGGCCACCAGGTCGACCAGGATCACGCTGGTGAGCCCGGCGACGGCGGCGATGGAGACGAGCACCGCGGCCCAGCCGGCGCCGACCGCCCGGAACGCGGACGCGATCGGCGCGCCCTCGTCGATCTCGGTGTACTTGACCATGCCGACCACGACCAGCGAGACGCCGATGTAGAGCACCGTGGAGATGAGCAGCGTGCCGAGCAGACCCAGCGGCAGGTCCCGCTTGGGCTTGCGGGTCTCCTCACCCAGGTTCGCCACGGCCTCGAACCCGGTGTACGCGAAGAACACCACTGCGGCGGCGGTGAGCACCCCGACGAAACCGAAGACGGAGGGCTCCAGCCCGAAGATGACCTGGGTGACCGGCTGCTTGATGCCGTCGTCCCCGGCGCCGGCCGGCTCGGCGGCCGGGATGAACGGGCTGAGGTTGGCCGCCTTGACGAAGAACAGCCCGGCGATGATGACGAAGGCGCAGATCGCCACCTTGACCAGCACGAGCAGGTTGGTGACCCGGGCGGACTCCCGGATGCCGACGATGGCGACCACGCCGAGCACCAGCACGATGCCGATCGCGCCGAGGTTGACGACGCTGCCCTCCTCGGCGAACCAGGCGCTGGGCAGGCCGAACAGGTCGGCGAGGTAGCCGGACCAGCCGCGGGCCACCACCGCCGCGCCGAGCGCGAACTCCAGCAGCAGGTCCCAGCCGATGA
>NZ_JBFAVI010000379.1:0-1180 GCF_040679695.1 Micromonospora sp. NPDC052213 | reverse complement strand
GGTCGGCCTCGCCGCCGGTCACCAGCCAGCCCGCCACCGTGTCGTCGAGGCGGCAGACCTGGCGTACGCCGTCGGCGCAGAAGCCGATCAGATTGCCGGGCGAGGGATTCTCCACCGCGCCGCTCATCAGCGTCTCCTCGGGTCGTCGTGGTCAGTGGTCCCGGACCAGGCGTGCGTACGCGCCGTCGCGGGCGACCAGTTGCTCGTGGGTGCCGCGCTCCACCTCCCGGCCGCCGTCCAGCACGACGATCAGGTCGCAGTCACGGACCGTGGACAGGCGGTGGGCCACGATCAGGCAGGTCGCCCCCCGCCGCCGCAGGTGCCTGTCGATCTGGCGTTCGGTCTCGGCGTCCAGCGCGCTGGTGGCCACGTCGAGCACGAGAACCCGGGGATTGCGGACGAGCGCGCGGGCGTTCTCGAGCCGCTGCCGCTGCCCGCCGGAGAAGTTGCGGGCGTTCTCCCGTACCGGGCTGGCCAGGCCGCCCGGCCGGGCCGCCACCTCGTCGTAGAGGCAGGCGTCGGTCAGCGCGGTGACGACGTCCTCGTCCGCGACGGTGAGGTCCCACATGGTGACGTTGTCGCGCACCGTACCCTCGAACAGCCGCTGGTCCTGGTCCACCATGGCCACCGTGGCCGCCCAGAGTCCGTCGTCGGTCCCCGGCCGTTCGAGGCCGTCCACGGTGACCCGCCCGGTCCACGGGCGGTAGAGCCCGGCCACCAGCCGGCCCACTGTCGACTTGCCGCTGCCCGACCGCCCGACGAGCGCCACCCGGGCACCCGGCGGCAGGTCCAGGCTGAAGTTCTCCAGCAGCGGCCGGCCCAGCGGGTTGTAGCCGAAGGTGACGTCCTCGATGCGCAGGTGCCCCTCCATCGGCGCCAACGGCCCGGCGGGCCGGTCCCCGGCCGACGGCAGCGGGTACCGCTCCACGTCCCGCAGCCGGTTGAGGTCGGCGCTCATGTCCTGCAGCCGCGAGCCCAGCGCGGTCAGGTTGCCCAACGGCCGGTTCATCGCGGCGGCCAGGCTCTGCATGCCGACCAGCACGCCGACGCTCATCGCCTCCGCCACCACCTGCCGGCTGCCCAGCCCCAGCAGCACGGCGGTGGTCCCGGAGGCGAGGAACGCGGGCAGGACGGAGAGCACAGCGGTGGGCACCCCCAGCCGCTGCTGGCGGGTGGCGAC
>NZ_JBFAVI010000378.1:0-1186 GCF_040679695.1 Micromonospora sp. NPDC052213 | reverse complement strand
CCGCCGGTGCGCGGTGAACTCGCGCGCCCGCAGCGTGGACCGGGTCTGCCGCCCCTCGGCGAGCCGGTCGGCCAGCGTGCCGGCGTCGCCGGCGCGCAGCGCCTCGGTCAGCTCGCCCAGGAAGACGCCGAGCGCGTCCAGCTCGGCGAGGACGCGGTCCCGGTTCCCGAGCAGCATGTTCGCGGTCCGTTCGGGCGGCCCGCCGGCGACCCGGGTGCCGTCGGAGAAGCTCCCGGCGGCGAGCGTCAGCACCGCGTCCCGCAGCGCCGACCGGTGCACGGCGCCGGCCAGCGCCCCGGCGAGCACGTGCGGCACGTGCGAGGCGAGCGCCGCCGCTCCGTCGTGCTCCGGGGCGGACATCGGCACCACCCGGGCGTGGAAGACGTCCACGAGCAGCGCGGCCAGCCGTCGGAAGGCGTCCAGCCCGGTCGGCCCCGGGCAGAGCACCCAGGCGGCGCCGGCGAGCAGGTCCGTGGCGGCCGCGTCCGGTCCGGCCCGGTCGGCCCCGGCCATCGGGTGGCCCGGCACGAACCGGTGCCCGAGCCCCTGCACGGTGGCGGCGGTGCTCACCTCGGCCTTGACGCTGCCCACGTCGGTGAGCACGCACCTGTCGTCGGTGACGGCGGCGACCCGGGCCAGCGTCGCCGGCAACGTGGGCAGCGGGCCGCAGAGGAACACCACGTCCCGGCCGGCCACCGCGTCCTCGACCGTGTCGGCCACCGCGACGCCCCGTTCGCGTACCCGCCCGCGGATCGCCGGGTCCGGGTCCCAGCCGGTGACGTCGAGCCCGGCGTCGCGCAGCCGGAGCAGCACCGAACCGCCGATCAGCCCGGTGCCGACCACCGCCGCCCGCGCCAGCTCGCCCGCCATGTCAGGACCCGGCGAGCCGCCCGGCCACCGCGTCGACACGCTCGTCGGACTCGGTGAGCGCCACCCGGACGTGCCGGGCGCCGGCCGGGCCGTAGAAGACCCCGGCCGCGACCAGGATGCCCCGGCGGGCCAGCCAGTCCACGGTGTCCCAGCAGTCCTCGTCGCGGGTCAGCCACAGGTAGAGGCCGGCCTCCGAGTACTCGACGGTGAAGCCGGCGCCGGTGAACGCGGCCCACAGCTTCTCCCGCCGGAGGCGGTAGCGCTCCCGCTGGGCGTCGGCGTGCTCCTGATCGCCGAGCGCGGCCACCATCGCGGC
>NZ_JBFAVI010000377.1:0-1190 GCF_040679695.1 Micromonospora sp. NPDC052213 | reverse complement strand
CGACGTCCGGACACCTGTGGTGCTGGCGATGGCGAGCTGCGTCTGCGCGTACTCCAGTTCGCGCCGCCACTGCGGCAGCGCGGCGAGGTCGGGATGGGTGAACGTGTGCACGCCCAGCTCGTGGCCCTCGGCCACCAGCCGGCGGGTCACCTCCGGGTTTCTGACGACCTGCGAACCGATGACGAAGAAGGTGCCCTTGACCTGGTACTTGTCCAGGACGCGCAGCACCTCCGGCGTCCACCGCGGGTCGGGTCCGTCGTCGAAGGTGAGCGCGACGGTCCGCGGCGGCAGGCGGTGCGACTGGGTCCGGCCCTCCGCGCCGACGTTGACGATCGGGCCGCCGCCGACCACCGAGCTGGGGACCTCCCGCTGGCTGCCGGGCGTCACCCGGTTGTCCGGTACGAACGCGGCGTTCGTGTACGCCTCGACGACCAGCAGACCGCCCAGGACGACCACGACCATGGCGACCAGGGCCCAGCTCGGCCGGGGCAGGAGACGCCGCCCACGGGACCGGCGCGCGCCGGGGATCTGCCGCACGCCGGGGATCTGCCGGACGTCCAGCACGGCTGTGGGCGCGTCGTCCGGCTGCCGCCCGGCCCGGTGCCCGCGGGCGGCCCGCACACGGCGGGGGTCCAGCGTGACTGTGGGCTGCTCACTTGTCTGCGGGTTCGGGCGGGCGGGCGCCTGGTCACTCATCGGCGGGCGCGACCGGCGCGGCGGGCGGGTCGACAACCGCCGGCGGGTCGACAACGGGCGGCGGCACCTCGGCGGTGGGGGCGGTGGGCGGCGCGGGGGTGGCCGGCGTCTGGACGGGCCGGGGCGCGGTCGGTGCGGTGCGGGTCGGCCGGGGATACCGAGGGCTCGGCGGGACCGTGGTGGCGGGGGCGACGGAGGTTGCCGGCACCCGCACCGGCGCGGTGCGGATGTCGGTGGGCGTGTCCGGCGTGGCACGGGTCGGCGCGGGGGTGTCCGACGGTTTCGGCGAGGGCAGCCGCTGCTCGCTGGTCGGCTCGACGAACGGGATGACGGTGTCCGGGGTGATCGGCCCGCCGGCGAAGCTGACCCCCACCATGACCGTGTAGATCACGCCGGCCGCGCCGGCGCAGTAGGCGAGACGGCGCAGCCGCCGACGTCGCCGCCCGCTCGGGTCGACGAAGACGGGGGGCGATTCCGGTACGACGGGAATCAGT
>NZ_JBFAVI010000376.1:0-1197 GCF_040679695.1 Micromonospora sp. NPDC052213 | reverse complement strand
CGGGTCGTCGGCCGCCACCCGCAGCTCCCCGGTTCGGTCGCATCGACAGCTGTTGTCGGACCCGCTCGCTAGCATTGCCGCGATCGCCGACGAGAGGGGTGCGCCGTGGACCAGAGCGACCTCACGACGTTCGTGGACCGGGACCTGCAAGGCGCGCGCTTCACCAGGTCGACGCTGGCCGGCGCGGTGATGCGCGGCGTCGACGTGCGCGGGCTCGACATCGACGCGCCGTGGCTCACCGACGGCACGCTGCTGGTCAACGGTGTCGACGTCGTGCCGCTCGTCGAGGCCGAACTCAACCGGCGGTTCCCCGGGCGCGAGCTGAGGCGTGCCGAGGATCCCGACGGCCTGCGCGCGGCGTGGGCGGCGCTCGAACGAGCCTGGGCGGCCGCGGTCGACCGGGTCGTGTCCATGCCCGAGGGTGCCGCCGACATCTCGATCGACGGCGAGTGGTCGTTCGCGCAGACCCTGCGCCACCTCGCGTTCGCCACCGACGCCTGGCTCGGCAAGGCGATCCTGCGCCTGCCGCAGCCCTTCCATCCGCTCGGGCAGCCGCACGCCGAGTACGAGACGGACGGACTCGACATGTCGATCTTCCCCGCGGCGCGGCCGAGTCTCGCCCAGGTGCTCGATCTGCGCGCCGAGCGGCAGGCCATGGTGCGGGACTTCCTCACGGGCGTCACTCCGGAGCTGCTCACCGAGCCTCGGCCGTCAGCCTGGTCACCCGAACACGAGAAGCCGGTCCTGCACTGCCTCCACGTCATCTTCGACGAGGAGTGGGAACACCTCCGCTTCGCGGTGCGCGACCTGGACGCGCAGGCGTAGCGTCCGGTGTCCACGTGGACCGGCCCCGCATCGGAGGCCTCGGCGGACGGATCTCCCAAGGCGCGCATCGTCACCGGGTTGCTGTGCGACGGCAACCGGATACTCCTGTGCCACCGCTCTCCCCTGCGTCGTGTGCTGCCCGACGTCTGGGACCTGCCCGGCGGGCACGTCGAACCCGGGGAACCGCCCAGTGTCGCACTTGCTCGTGAGCTCCGAGAGGAACTGGGCGTCGACGCGGCGTTGCCGTCGGGTCCACCAGTGCACGAGGTTCACGCCGACACGTTCTCCATGCGGATCTGGCTGGTCGAAGCGTGGACGGGGTATCCGGCCAACCTCGCGCCGGAGGAACACGACGCCATCGGCTGGTTCACC
>NZ_JBFAVI010000375.1:0-1198 GCF_040679695.1 Micromonospora sp. NPDC052213 | reverse complement strand
CTGCGCCGCGAGCGCGCCCACCACTCCCCCGGCTCCGGGTCGGTGACGACGTCGAGGTGGGACGGGTACCGCCGCTCCGCGCCGTCACGCAGGTCGGCCCGGTCACGCATCGGCTTGAGCACCGTGCCGGCCTCGTCGACGACCACGAGCCGGAAGCCGGCCGTGCCCACGATGCGCGACAGCATGGCCAGGCTCGGCGTCAGGCTGCCCGCCTCGATCCGCCCGACCGTGCTCGGATGCACCCGGGCGAACCGGGCCAGCTCACGCTGGCTGGCGTCGGCCCGGCGACGCACCGCCCGGATGATCCCCGACGCCGGGAACGGGACGTCGAACGGCTCGGTGAGCAGCGCCGGCCCGCCGCCCTCCGCAAGCCCGCCCTCCACCGCCGGCCCGCCGTCAGCCGCTGTCACGGGGGTCGCTGGGGTCGCTGCCGGTACTGCGGTCGCCCAACTCCCGGGAGTCGCTGAGGGCACGGCCGTCGCGCAGGTCACGTAGGCAGCGGCCGTCGCGGAGATTGCGCATGGTGCTTCCGGCGCGGCGCAGGCACCTGTGCCGGTGGCCGCCTCCGGCCCGGTGTCGGCGATGTCTGTCACGCCGCCCACGGTCCCGCCTGCCGCATCGGCCCGGCAACCCCGCTCCGCACCCCTGTGGAAAACCTGGAATCCGCCGCCCGACCAAACCTCGCCGTGCGTCAACCGCCCCACTCAAGGCACACGGAGCGTGACATCACTGTGCGTTAGCCAGTACTGCCGAAGCGAACGCCGCACACTCAAGACAAATAACAACCAATCCGGACACAACGCTCGGAATAGCCGAGCCAAGGAAGACCACCTCAGTCGACTTTGCTCTGCAGCCTTCGAAGCACTGCTTACGCTTCGTGACAGTTGCGCCCGTGGCTGCAGAGCAAAGTCGGCTGAGGGCATAGCGCCTGCCACCCTGAGAACTACTGTGAGCTACCGCGTCTGGCTGTGGACAACTTGAGGCAACGCACCGCCCGCGGATCTCACCGACGCGCCACGACACGCGCGCCGGCGCGAGCCCGCCCCGGGTCCGACGCCGGGCGGCCGGGCGAGGGTCAGTAGCGCTCGCGCAGCAACTGGGCCGCCTCGACCGCCCAGTAGGTGAGGATGATCTGCGCACCGGCCCGGCGGATCGAGGTGAGCGTCTCCAGCATCACCCGCTCCCGGTCGATCCAGCC
>NZ_JBFAVI010000374.1:0-1207 GCF_040679695.1 Micromonospora sp. NPDC052213 | reverse complement strand
CCGTCGGGCAGCGCGGCGGCGCTGCGACGCAGGTCGGCCACCGCGTCCGCGAGCCGGTCGTCGGTGACCACCTCGATCCCGCGGTCGGTGTCGAGCACCAGCGGGCTGTCGCAGAGCACCAGGTAGTCGACCCGGTCGCCGCTTTCCCGCAGCAGGCAGACGGTGGACGAGGGGGTGCCGGGATGGTCCAGGTCGCACGTCCCGCCGTGGTCGGCCCGGACCGCGAGGATCGCCGCCGCGAGGCTGCTCATCAGCGTGGCGGCGGGCCGGGCCGCGATCGCCAGGCCGATCCGGGCGGCCAGGTGCCGGACGTACCAGGCGGGACCGTGCACGCATCCGGTGTCGAAGCCCTCCGGCACGGTGGCCCCGTCGAGGACGCCGACGAGCGGGCCGATCCGGAAGACCACGTCCTCGTTCTCCGGGCGGCCCGGCGCCGGGTCGGAGGCGGAACGCACCCGCATCACCGGCGCCTCCCCGGCCGGGCGGGCCGGCCTGCTGCCGATCGCGTACCGGCGGTCCGGTGCTCCCATCGTCGCCTCCGTTCGTCGTCGCCGGCCGCCTACCCGGCCCGCGCCAGGTCATCCGCCACCGGCCCGATCGCGGTAACCCTGCGTCATCACTCCCGCGCTTTCGGTAGCGTCGGACGCGACCGGGTCGGTCTCGGTGACAGGGGGATTCGAGATGTTGGAGCGGTTGCACGAGGGCGGCATCCGGGCGGAGCACGCATACCTCGCCGGGTTCGTCAGCATCGGCCTCTCGGTCACCAGTTGGTTCCTCTCCAAGCACATGGAGCGCGCCGGAGTGGCGCGGGCGGACCGCTGGGGCATCTTCATCAGCGAGTGGGCGCCGACGTTCTTCGCCATCGGCAACGGGCTGCGCACGTACGAGAAGTGAGGCGGGTCAGCGCCGCCGGTTGCGGGCCCGCGACGAGCGCAGCCGGCGCAGCCGGCCGATCAGCACCGGATCGGCGGCGAGCGCGGCCGGGTGGTCGAGCAGCGCGTTGAGCAGCTGGTAGTAGCGGGTCGCGGAGAGCCCGAACGTGTCCCGGATGGCCTGTTCCTTGGCTCCGGCGTGCTTCCACCACTGCGCCTCGAAGGCGAGGATCCGCTGCTCCCGCTCGGTGAGGCCGGCCGGCGTCGTGCCCGCGGCGCCCGTATCCGCCGCTTCCGGACCGGGCTGCTCGACCGGCGCGGTGGACTCGACGGGC
>NZ_JBFAVI010000373.1:0-1213 GCF_040679695.1 Micromonospora sp. NPDC052213 | reverse complement strand
TCCTCTTCGGCATCGGCATCCACCACATCGCCTTCGACGGATGGTCACACGCCCTCCTCGTCCACGACCTCAGCCACGCCTACACCGCACGCCAGACCGGCCAGACACCCACATGGGACCGCCCCGCACCCACCCTGCGCCAGTCGTACGACGAGTTCACCCGGCTGCGCGCCGCCACCGACCTCGAGTCGCAGCGCGCCTACTGGCGCGAACAACTACGGGGCCTGCCCCGTCAGGGCAACCCTCCCGCCGACGCGTCGCTGGAGCAGGCGCTCGCCTGGGGTCCCAAGGCCGGACACACCGTCACCGTCACGCCTCAGGTGATGGAACGCTGGGACCGGGCCGCCCGCGAACACCGGTTCAGCCGCTCCGCCTACTTCGCCGCCGCCTTCGCCACCGCGCTGCGCGCCCTCCATCAGCAGGACGACATCGGCCTGCTGATGGTCGTCGCCAAGCGGGGCAGCCGCGTCCTCGACTCCGCCGTCACCACCAGGATCAACCTCAACTGCGTCCGGGTCCGGTTCGACGGGCCGGAGGACGAACTCGTCCTCCGGGTCAACGACACGATCAGCGACCTGATGCGGGCCCAGGACGTCTCCTTCGCGGAGACCGCCGACGATCCCACCGCCGGGATCTCCAGCGAGGTGGTGGCCAGCCTGCCGACCTTCGTCTTCCAGGACAACGTGGTGCACCCGCTGGAGCTGCCCGGTTGCCGGACGGAGGAGGTCGTCGAGCCGTACGCCCGGGAGGTGCCCAACGGCCTCACGGTCGAGGTGCTGCCCCGGGCCGACCACGCCCTCCTGCGCGTCACGATCCGTACCGACCTCCTGCTGTACCGCCTCGCCGAGGAGCTGAACGGCCACATGCTGCGCTTCCTGGAAGCCGGTCCCGGGTTGGCCACGGCCGCTGACTGACCCGGTAGTCCTCCTGCCGTGGGCGCGGACAGCCGCGATCACGTAGTTCCTGAATTCCTCACGGCGGTGCCCGTACAGGTGACGCCGCCCCTGATCGGAGGTTCGCTCATGTCTGTCGGGTTCGTTGGTGGTCGGGCCGAGGCCGCGGGTGTCGCCGGGCCCGGTACCGAGTTCGAGGCCCTCGACCTGATGGCGGACCTGCGACGGCCGTTGGTGTGGCCGGCCCGGGCGGCCTCGCAGTCGCGGACGGTGGAGCTGCCCGACCTGACGGGCCCGGAGCCGGCCGGTGTGGTGCTGCT
>NZ_JBFAVI010000372.1:0-1233 GCF_040679695.1 Micromonospora sp. NPDC052213 | reverse complement strand
CTCGCACTCCACCGCCTCGGCCAGCATCTCCTTCACCAGCTTCTCCATCTCGGCGTCGAACAGGTCCGGTTCCTCGGCGCGTACGGTCTCCACCACGTCGAACGCGAACGCCATGTGCATGGACTCGTCCCGGAACACCCAGTTGGTGCCGGAGGCCAGCCCGTTGAGCAGGCCCCGGGACCGCAGGAAGTAGACGTAGGCGAACGCGCCGTAGAAGAACAGGCCCTCGATGCACGCGGCGAAGCAGATCAGGTTGAGCAGGAACGCCCGCCGGTCGTCGCGGGTCCGCAGCTCGCGCAGCTCGAAGATCGAGTCGATCCACCGGAAGCAGAACTCGGCCTTGCGGGCGATCGACGGGATGTTCTCCACCGCGGCGAACGCGGCGAACCGTTCCTTCTCGTCCGGCACGTACGTGTCGAGCAGGTTCAGGTAGAACTGGACGTGCACCGCCTCCTCGAACAGCTGCCGGGACAGGTAGAGCCGGCCCTCGGGCGAGTTGACGTGCTGGTAGAGGTTGAGCACCAGGTTGTTGGCGACGATCGTGTCGCCGGTGGCGAAGAACGCCACCAGCCGCGACACCAGGTGCCGTTCGGCGGGGGACAGCTTCGCCAGGTCGGCGAGGTCCGAGTGCAGGTCCACCTCCTCGACCGTCCAGGTGTTCCTGATCGCGTCCTTGAACCGGTCGAAGAAGCGCGGGTAGCGCATCGGCCGCAGGGTCAGGTCCATGCCGGGGTCGAGCAGCATGTGCCGGGTCGGTGCGGTGGTGGTCACTGGCATGCCTCGCAGCTCTCGGGGTTCTCCAGGGAACAGGCCAGCGCCTCGTCGTCGCTCACGGCGGAGACCACGCCGGGCACCGGGGCGGGCACCGGGGCGACGGTGGCCTGCTGGATGCGGGTGGCGGGACGGGAACGCAGGTAGTAGGTGGTCTTCAGCCCGGCCTTCCAGGCGTACAGGTACATCGAGGACAGCTTGCCGATGGTCGGCGCGCTCAGGAACAGGTTCAGCGACTGGGACTGGTCGACGAACGGCGCCCGCGCGGCGGCCAGGTCGATCAGCGCCCGCTGCGGCAGCTCCCAGGCGGTGCGGAACAGCTCCCGCACCGGCGCGGGCAGCTCGGTGATGTCCTGCACCGAGCCCTCGGCCCGCTTGATCCGGTCGCGGACCTGCGGCGTCCACAGTCCGCGGGCCTTCAGCTCCCGCACCAGGTACGTGTTGACCTGGAGGAACTCCCCG
>NZ_JBFAVI010000371.1:0-1233 GCF_040679695.1 Micromonospora sp. NPDC052213 | reverse complement strand
GCGCAAGGACCGGCCCGAGGGGCACGCCCTGCTGGCGGCCCTGGCCGAGCTGCACGTCCACGGCGTCCCGGTCACCTGGGCGCAGTGGTTCGCCGGCACCGGCGCCACCCGGGTCGACCTGCCCACGTACGCCTTCCAGCACCAGCGCTACTGGCCGGAGGTCGACGGCGCAGCCGCCCCGTCGGGCGAGCGCGCCGACGGCGCCGAGGGCGACTTCTGGGCCGCGGTCGAACGTGGCGACCTGCCCGCCGTGGCGTCCCACCTGGCCGTGCAGGACGACCCGGGCGCCGTGGCGGCCCTCGCCCCGGCCGTACCGGTGCTGTCCTCGTGGCGCCGGGCGAGGCTGCGCGACGCCGCCGTGGACGCCTGGTCGTACCGCATCACGTGGCACCAGATCCACCCCGCCCCCACCCCGTCCCTCCCGGGCCGCTGGCTCGTCGTCACCCCCGCCCCTCACCCCGCCGATCTTGCGGTTTCGGCCCCCGAGTCGGGTGGGATGTGGCTTTCGTCGGGGCCGGAAGTGCACGATCGCGGGGAGTGGGGCGGGGTTGTCGACGCGCTCCGGCGGGGTGGGGGAGACGTCGACGTCCTTCGGGTCACGCCGGGCGTGGAGCGGGGGGCGTTGGGCACGGCGCTGCGGGAGCGCGGCGAAGGCGGCTGGAGCGGCGTGCTCTGCCTGCTGCCCGAGCGGGACGAACCGCTGCCCGACGCGCCCGCCGTACCCGCCGGGACGGCACTGCTGCTCACCCTCGTCCAGGCCCTGGCCGACACCGGCCTGCCCGGCCGGCTGTGGTGCCTCACCCGGGGCGCCGTGTCCGTCGGCGGCGGCGAGACCGTCGCCGACCCGTCGTCCGCCGCGGCCTGGGGCCTCGGCCGCGTCGTCGCCCTCGAACAGCCGGACCGCTGGGCCGGCCTGATCGACCTGCCCGCCGCCGAGCCCGCTCAGCCCGCCGCCGGCACCGCCGGGCCGGACCGGGCCGGCCGCCTCGACCGGGCCGCCGGGGACGCGCTGCTCGCCGTCCTCGCCGACGCCGGCCACGACCAGGTGGCGATCCGCCCGCAGGGCGTGCTCGAACGGCGGCTCGTCCCCGCCGCCCCGCCCGCCGGGGCGGCCTGGCGGCCCTCCGGCACCGTGCTCGTCACCGGTGGCACCGGCGCGCTGGGCCGGCACGTGGCCCGCTGGCTGCTGGCCAACGGCGCCGCCGAGGTGGTGCTCGCCTCCCGCCGCGGCCC
>NZ_JBFAVI010000370.1:0-1235 GCF_040679695.1 Micromonospora sp. NPDC052213 | reverse complement strand
ATCGCGGTCAGCACGCTCTGCGGGCCGACCTCCAGGAACGTGCCGACTCCCGCGGCCCGCAGCGCGGCCACCCCGTCGGCGTGACGGACGGCCTCGCGGACGTGCCGCACCCAGTAGTCGACCGTCCGGATCTCGTCGCCGTCGGCGAGCGCGCCGGTCACGTTCGACACGACCGGCAGCGCCGGCTCGGCGAAGGTCAGCCCGTCGAGGACCGTGCGGAACTCGGCGAGCAGCGGCTCCATCAGCGGGCTGTGGAACGCGTGGCTGACGGTCAGCCGACGGGTGCGTACCCCCCGGTCCTTCCAGGTCTGCTCCACCTCGTCGAGGGCGTCGACCGCGCCGGAGACGACGACGGACGTCGGCCCGTTGACGGCGGCGACGCCGACGCGGTCGGCCAGCCCGTCCAGTGTCGGCAGCACGTCGGCCTCCGACGCGTTGACGGCCAGCATCCCGCCACCGGCCGGCAGGGCCTGCATCAGCCGGCCCCGCGCGGCGACCAGGGCGCACGCGTCGCTCAGGGACAGCACCCCGGCGACGTGCGCGGCGGTGATCTCCCCGATCGAGTGCCCGCCGACGAACTCCGGCACCACCCCGAACGACTCGACCAGCCGGAACAGCGCGACCTCGACGGCGAACAGCCCGGCCTGGGTGAACACCGTCTGGTCCAGCAGGTCCGCCTCCGGCGATCCCGCCTCCGCGAAGAGCACGGTCTTCAACGGCTGCGGCAGCAGCGGGTCCAGGTGCCCGCACACCTCGTCCAGCGTGGACGCGAACACCGGGAACGCCGCGTACAGCTCCCGGCCCATGCCGGCGCGCTGCGCGCCCTGCCCGGAGAACAGCACCGCGAGCGAGCCCCGGTCCCCGGCCTGGCCGGCGACCACCGCGCCGGACGGCTCTCCGGCCGCCAGGGCGCGCAGCCCGGCCAGCAGGTCGTCCCGGCCCGCGGCGGCGATGACGGCCCGGTGGTCGAGGGCGGACCGGGAGGCCACCGACGAGTACGCGAAGTCGAGGGGGCGCAGGGCCTCGTCGGCGGCGATCCGGGCGGCCCAGTTGCCCGCCTGGGCGGCGAGCGCGGCGGCGTCGCGGGCCGACACCGTCACCGGCACGACGGGGCGCTCCACCGCCGGGGCGGCGTCGGCCTCGACGGGGGCGGGGGCCTGCTCCAGGATGGTGTGCGCGTTGGTGCCGGACACGCCGAACGACGACACCGCCGCCCGGCGGGGGCGGTCCACCGC
>NZ_JBFAVI010000369.1:0-1239 GCF_040679695.1 Micromonospora sp. NPDC052213 | reverse complement strand
CTCCAGCTCGGCGTAGAGCGCCACCACGCCCCGGTTGGTCTCCTCCAGCTCCTCGGTGAGCTGGTTGTAGAGCGCCATCACGCCCCGGTTGGTCTCCTGCAGTTCGGAGTTGAGCACCGCCAGCTCGTCGCGCTGGCTGCGTACCTCGTCGAGGGCCGCGACGAGCTGGGAGTTCTGCGCGGCCAGCTCGTCCAGCGCGGAGCCCGGAGCACGCTCGGCCAGCTCGGCCCGGAGCCGGCCGGCGCGTTCCGGCGTCAGCTCCTCGGCGTGGTCGGGCACCCGTCTGGACATCCACACGACGGTATCGCCCTCGACGGCCACGACCTGCAACGTGTCCACCAGACGCGCGACGGCGCCGGACTTCGGCTCGTACCGGCCGCCTGGCAGTGGACGCAACGGCGACAGGTCGACCTGGAGGATCCGGCGGCCCACGGCGTCCCGGTCGAGAGCGAACATGACGTCCGCGCCGTCGGCGCCGCTCAACAACTCCCGGGCCACCTCGCTGAGCGCGGTGGCGATCCGCACCTGGTCCTGGTGTTCCAGCCCGACCGCCGCGGCCACCTCGCGGCCGCGCTGCCGAACCAGAAAGATGTCCTGCTCGACCCGGAGCGCGAGGTGCAGAAGGGGTTCGGTCATGCCGCCCCCCGCGCGACCAGCACGCAGGCGTCGTCGCGACGGATGCCGGCGTCACGCAGGAGCGTCGCGGCCGCCAGCAACGGGTTGCGCCCGGCCAGCCCGGGGTAGTCGTCCAGGTCCCAGCGATCCACCACCCCGTCACTGTGCATGACCAGGGTGGAGTCATGCGAAAAGGGGTAGTCGTACCCGCGGATCGCCGGACGCTGGTGCCCGGCGATGCCCGGCAGCGAGACGAGCCCGCGCCGCCGCTCGCCCGGCGCGACGATCATCGCGGCGATGTTGCCCAGGCCGGCGAAGCGGAGCAGTCCGGCGGCGGGATCCGGTTCGGCCACCGCGAGCGCCGCGCCCCGGGTGTGCGACATGGCGGCGTGCAGGTGCCGCACCACGACGTCCGGCGGCCCGTCCGGCGCCGAGCGGAACGCGGACACGGCGGCCCCGGTCGCGGCGGCGGCCAGTGGCCCGTGGCCGAGGCCGTCGGAGACCAGCACCTGGCGACGGCCGTCCACCTCGCGCACCGCGTACCCGTCGCCGCTGCTCTGCTCGCCGGTGATCGGCCGGGCCAGCCCGGCCGCCCAGTCCGGCTCCGGCGGCGCTCCGTCCCAG
>NZ_JBFAVI010000368.1:0-1244 GCF_040679695.1 Micromonospora sp. NPDC052213 | reverse complement strand
TGGACGAGACCACGATCGTGCTGACCACGCACGACCTGGCCGAGGCGGAGAAGCTGGCCGACCGCATCCTCATCCTGGCCGGCGGCCGGATCATCGCCGAGGGGTCGCCCGACCAGCTCGCCCGGCGCGTCGCGGGGGACGCCGAGGTGCGCTGGACCCGCGACGGCGAGCGGTACGTGCACGCCACCCCCGACGCCACCGCGTTCCTGCGCGACCTGCTCCGCGAGCACGGCGACCGGATAGGCGAGCTGGAGGTGCGCCGGGCCAGCCTGGAGGACGCGTACCTGGCGCTGGTGCACGAGGAGGAGACCGGCATCCGGACCGGCCGGGCCGAGCGGGTGTGGCAGCAGGAGGCGGACCGATGAACCCGACCACGAACGCGCTACGGGCCGGGCTGCGGCGCGGCGTGATCGAGCTGCGCGCGACGTTCACAAACGGCCAGGATCTCTGGACCTACTTCTTCCCCACCGTGGTGCTGCTGATCGCGGTGTTCTGGATGCGCGGCTCGACGGTGCCCGGCACCGACTTCTCGCTCGGCGCCCGTACGCTGCCCAGCGCGCTCGGCATGGGCCTGCTCTTCGGCGGCCTGCTCGGGCTGGCCAACCAGCTCGTCATCGACCGGGAGGACGGCACGCTGCTGCGCGCCAAGGCGATCCCGGACGGCATGCTCGGCTACCTGGTCGGCAAGATCGTGCTGGTCTCGGCGGTCGCGCTGATCGGCGTGGTCATCCAGCTCACGCCCGGCCTGTTCTTCCTGGACGGGCTGCGGCTCGGCGACCCGGGCGCCTGGCTCACGCTGGCCTGGGTGGTGCCGCTCGGGCTGGTGGCGACGCTGCCGCTGGGCGCGGTGATCGGCTCGCTGATCGAGAACCCGCGCAACATGGGCCTGGTGGTGATGCCGATCTTCGGCCTGATCGCGCTGTCCGGCATCTTCTATCCGATCAACGGCCTGCCCGGCTGGCTGCAGGGCGTCGCCCAGGTGTTCCCGCTTTACTGGCTAGGCTTGGGCATGCGCTCGGCGCTGCTCCCCGGCGACCTGGCAGCAGTCGAACTCGGCGGCTCCTGGCGGCACCTGGAGACGGTCGGCGTGCTCGGCGCCTGGGCGGTGCTCGGGCTCGTGCTGGCCCCGGTGGTGCTGCGCCGGATGGCCCGCCGGGAGTCCGGCTCGCGGGTCGCGGCCCGGCGGGAGCGGGCCATGCAGCGGGTCGGATGAGAGGGCGTCGATGAGCGAGACCGTGCACAAC
>NZ_JBFAVI010000367.1:0-1248 GCF_040679695.1 Micromonospora sp. NPDC052213 | reverse complement strand
GCTGTCCGGACCGGCCGGCGGCATCGTCGGCGCCGCGTACGTCGCCTCCGAGCTGGGCCGGGACAACGTGCTCACGTTCGACATCGGCGGCACCTCGCTGGACGCCTGCGTGATCGAGCGCGGCAACCCGGTCGCCGCGTACGAGGCCCAGCTGGAGCACTTCCCGCTGCTCATCCCCACGTACGACATCCGCACCATCGGCGCCGGCGGCGGCTCGATCGCCTGGCTCGACCACGGCCTGCTCAAGGTCGGCCCGCAGAGCGCCGGCGCCGACCCCGGCCCGGTCTGCTACGGCCGGGGCGGCACCAAGCCGACGGTCACCGACGCCGCGGTGGTGCTCGGCTACATGGACCCGGAGCGCTTCCTCGCCGGCACCATGGGCCTGCGCGACGCCGAGGCGCGCGCCGCAATTCAGGAGCAACTCGCCGAGCCGCTCGGCCTCACCGTGGAGAACGCGGCCGCCGGCGTGTTCGACGTGCTGCTGGCCCGCACCGTCGGCGCGGTCCGCCAGATCACCGTCGAGCGGGGTCACGACCCCCGGCAGTTCGCGCTGCTCGCGTTCGGCGGCGCCGGGCCGCTGCTGGCCCCGCTGCTGGCCCGCGAGATGGGCATCGGCGAGGTCATCGTGCCGTTCGCGCCGTCCGGCTTCTCCGCCTGGGGCATGCTCTCCGCCGACATCGTCAACGACTTCAGCCGTACCGTGATGGCCACGCTCGACGACGCCGACCTGGCGGAGCTGGAGCAGCTGTTCAAGGCCGTCGAGGCCGAGGCGGTCGCGTCGCTGGTGGCGCAGGGCGTGCCGGTCGGCGAGGCGGTGCTGGAGCGGCAGTTCGAGCTGCGCTACCTGGGCCAGGAGCACAGCCTGATGGTCACCGTCGGGCGCGAGCTGGACCGCGACGCGATCCGCGCCGCGTTCGACGAGACGCACCGCGCCCGGTACGGCCACACCATGGGCAACCCGCTGCAGATCCTCAACCTGCGGGTGCGCGGCATCGGGCGCACCGACCGGCCCGAGCTGCAGACCCTGCCGCGTGGCGACGGCGACCCGTCGCAGGCGCTGCTGACGCACCGCGACGCCTACGACTTCGGGCAGCACGCGGTGGTGCCGTTCGCGGTCTACGACCGGGCCCGCCTGGAGCCGGGCGACACCTTCGACGGACCGGCGCTGATCGACGAGGGCACCTCCACCACTGTGGTGCCCAGCGGCCAGCGGGTCACCGTCGACGACCACGGATACCTGCTCGTCAC
>NZ_JBFAVI010000366.1:0-1261 GCF_040679695.1 Micromonospora sp. NPDC052213 | reverse complement strand
CGGACCTGAGCCATCGCTCGGTGACGGCCCGCAGCGGCCGGGTGTCGAGGTGGTGGAACTTGTAGCGACCCTGCCGCCGCGTGACGATCAGGCCGGCGGCCTCCAGGACGTCGAGGTGCTGGGAGATCGCCTGCCGGGACGACGTGACCTGGTGCTTCGTGGCCAGCCGCCCGCAGATCTCGAACAGGGTCTGACCGTCGCGCTCGGTCAGCTCGTCGAGGATCAGGCGGCGGGTGTGGTCGGCCAGCGCCTGGTACAGATCGCCCACGTCACCCACCATATGCAAGTGACGGCTTGCCTATCAAGCGGATTGCCCGCCATTCGGAGGACGACATGCCCGGATACATCCTCACCGGCGCTCCCGGCTCCGGTAAGACAGCGATTCTCCGGCACCTGGAGATCGACGGGTACCCCGTCGTGGAGGAGGCGGCGACCGACGTGATCGCGCTTCACCAGGCGCTCGGACGACCGGAGCCGTGGCGTGAGCCGGGCTTCGCCGACCGGGTGCTGGATCTCCAACGGGAGCGCCGTCGCCGTGCCGCGGCGAACGCCGGCGAGGTCGTCTTCCACGACCGTTCGCCCGTCTGCACGCTGGCGTTGTGCCGCTATCTGGGCCGGGCCGCACCGCCCGCGCTGCTCGCCGAGATCGAGGGCATGACGGCGAATCGCCACTACGAACAAACCGTTTTCTTCGTACGCCATCAGGGCTTCGTGGAGGCGACCGCCGCTCGCCGGATCACCTTCGCGGAATCACTCGTCTTCGAGCGGATCCACGAGTTGACCTATCGCGAGGCCGGATTCGACCTCGCCGACGTGCCGGCCGGCCCACTGGCGAGCCGGGTAGCGGCGATAAGAGAGGCGGTTGATCGACTGCGCCGTTAGCGCAATCAATGCTCCTTGCGCTTCGAAGGGACGCCGGTAACATCTCCATGTTTTGATCTACACGGGGAGGAAAGTCCACATGCGATGGAAAATCCCGGCCGGCGCCCTGGTGGCGCTGGCCTTTGTGATTCCGGCGGCGCCCGCGGCGGCGCAGACCGCAGTGCCCGGGCTGAACGACGTCTGCCAGACGGTCGAACGCAAGGTGTACAAGGATTTCCGCGAGCTCGTGACCATCGACCTGGACACGGCCAACGTTTCCGAGCTGCGGCTGCTGGCCTACCGGCTCCTGGCCGAGGCGCAGGCCGAATCGTTGCCCGTTCTGCCGGGCGAGATCGAGGAGCGGCTGAAGGGCACCTCGGACGACCTTCGCGCATACCTC
>NZ_JBFAVI010000365.1:0-1296 GCF_040679695.1 Micromonospora sp. NPDC052213 | reverse complement strand
GCCCCGGTCAGCTCCGCCAGCGGCGCCAGCCAGTCCGGCGCGGCGAGCACCAGTTCCCGGCCCGGCAGGCCGGCGCGCAGGCCACGCAACGCCGGCACGGCGGTGACCAGGTCGCCGACGCCGAGCGCCCGCAGCACCAGGATCACGGGTACGAGGACTCCTGCGCGGCGCACACCACCATCTCGCGTACCGCGCAGCCGGCCGGCTGGGAGAGCGCGAACATGACCGCGGCGGCGGTGTCGGACGGCTCGTTGAGCACCGCGTCCGGGCCGGGGCGGTACTGCGCGTCCCGCTCGTCGAAGAACGCGGTCCGCATCCCGCCCGGGATCAGCAGCGTCACACCCACAGTGCCGGCCAGCTCGGCGGCGAGCGCACGGGTGAAGCCCACCACCCCGACCTTCGCCGCGCCGTACGCCGGCGCGTCGCTCACCGCCTTCACGCCCAGCGTCGAGGCCACCGTGACGATGTTGCCGCGGGACGCCTCCAGCCAGGGCAGCGCGGCCCGGATCACCGCGGCCGTGGCGAGCAGGTCCACAGTGACGATCCGTTCCCAGGTCTCCGCCGGGATGTCGGCCAGCTTCCCCGGCACGTCCATGCCGGCGGCGGTGACCACGGCGTCCAGCCCGCCGGAGCGTTCCGCGAGATCGCGCGTGGCGGCCTCGGCGGCTCGGGTGTCGGCCAGGTCGCACTCGGCCCAGGGCACACCGTCGGCGGGACGCTGCCGGTCCAGCACCAGCGGGCGTCCACCGGAGCGGGCCACCGCGGCGACCACCGCCGCGCCGAGCCCGCTCGACCCGCCGGTGACCAGGACCGCGGGCCCGGCGCCGGGAGCGGGGGCGTTCATGCCGCCGCCCGCGCGACCGCGCCGGATCGGATGCGTCGCTCGTTCATCGTGCTCCCTTCGCCGTGGACCGGACCACCGTCTGCGCGACGGCCTCCGCCGGGTCGAGCGTCGTGGCCGGCCAGCCGCCGCTGCCCCGTCCCGCCCGCGCGGCAGCGATCATGTCGGTGGTCGAGCGCCCGTCGAGGTACGGCACCACCACCGTGTGCCCGCCCCAGCGGGCCAGGATCTCCGACTCGGGCAACGTCTCGGCACCGCCGCCGCTGGCGTAGTCGCCGCCCTTGACCCAGATGTCCGGACGCAGCCAGGACAGCGCCGCCTCCGGGGTCGGCTCGTCGAAGATCAGCACCGCGTCGACGCAGCCGAGCGCGGCGAGCAGCCGGCCCCGGTCGCCCTGCGGCACGACCGGGCGCTCCGGTCCCTTGAGCCCGGCCACGCTGGCGTCGGAGTTGAGG
>NZ_JBFAVI010000364.1:0-1299 GCF_040679695.1 Micromonospora sp. NPDC052213 | reverse complement strand
CGGCGGTCGAGCACGGCGCGGTGCACGACCGGACCACGTTGCAGGAGTTCGTGCGGACGGTCACCCGTGCCGCCGCCACCGGTGACGGGGTGGCGCTGCTCGTGGCGCACCGCGCCGCGCGTGCCGGTGACCTTGACCGGATCCGGGCGGCCGACGAGGCCGTACACCTGCGCAAGATCAACGAGGAGACGCGGACGATGACCGTCCGCATGGGGCGCAAGCTGGCCGAGGCCGCCGAACGGGTGGTGGGGGAGTCCCTGCTGCGCAAGCGCGTCGCGGAGAGCGGCGGCGGCGTCCCGGTCACCTACCCGGTCGCGCTCGGCGTGCTCTTCGCCGAACTCGGCGTGGGCGAGGCGGACGCGTTCGCCGCCCACCAGTACGGCGCGGCCTCCATGGTGCTCGGCGCGGCGGTCCGGCTGATGCGGGTGGACCACCTCGACACCCAGTCGATCCTCTTCGCGGTGAACGAGCGGGTCGGCGAGGACTACGAGGAGGTGCGCACCGCCGGGCTGGACGACATGCAGAGCTTCGCGCCGCACCACGACGTGCTGGCCGGCGCGCACCAGCACGCACACGTACGCATGTTCATGAGCTGAGCGCTCACCCACCTGAAGGGCTTCTTCGAAAATGAAATCAGCGAGTCGGATCGGCGTCGGCGGCCCGGTGGGCAGCGGCAAGACGGCCATCATCGAGGCCGTCGTGCCCCGCCTGGTCGAGCAGGGCCTGCGCATCCTGGTCATCACCAACGACGTGGTCACCACCGAGGACGCCAAGCACGTCCGCCGCGCCCTGACCGGCGTACTGGTGGAGGAGCGCATCGTCGGCGTGGAGACCGGCGCCTGCCCGCACACCGCCGTCCGCGAGGACCCCAGCATGAACCTCGCGGCGGTGGAGGACATGGAGGCGCGGTTCCCGGACAGCGACGTCGTGCTCATCGAGAGCGGCGGGGACAACCTCACGCTCACGTTCAGCCCCGCGCTCGTCGACTACTTCATCTACGTGATCGACGTGGCGGCCGGCGACAAGATCCCGCGCAAGAACGGTCCGGGCATCTCCAAGTCCGACATCCTCGTGATCAACAAGACCGACCTGGCCCCGTACGTCGACGCCGACCTGGACGTGATGGCCCGCGACGCCGAGCTGATGCGCGGCGGCAAGCCGTTCGTGTTCACCAACTGCAAGACCGGCGAGGGCATCGACGACCTGGTGGACCTGGTCCGCCGCAACGCGCTGTTCGACGCCGAAGTGCTGGCATGACCACTCTGGACTCCGTCCGGGAACTCGCGCCGTACCAGGACC
>NZ_JBFAVI010000363.1:0-1302 GCF_040679695.1 Micromonospora sp. NPDC052213 | reverse complement strand
CGCCGGCGCCGCGCTCGCGGCCGCGTGCGTGACGCGCGCGACGGAGCTGGGCTGCACGGCGGTGGTGATCTGCGTACGCGCCGGGATGGCGGCGAACGCGCACCGCCTCTACGAGCGGCTCGGGTTCGTCCGGCTGCCGGAGAAGGACTGGTCGCCGCTGCCCGGCATCGACCTGCTCGGTCTGCGACTGGACCTGACTGCGGCGGGCTGAACCGGCTCAGCCCTGGCCGGTCTCGCCGATCTTGGCGAGCAGCTCGTCGGCCACCTCGAGCGCGATCCGCTTCCGCTCGTCGTCGGTGATGCCGGGCGCGCGGACCGCGAACCAGCTGGTGTGCACCGCGAACAGCGTCAGCGTGGCGCGCAGCTGGGCGGCCGGCGAGTCGTCACCCCGGCACAGCTCGTGGGCCAGCCGCATCATCCGGTCCCGCATCTGCTGGCCGGCGACCAGGCTCTTGAGCACCGTCTGGTTCTGCTCGAAGAAGCGCATCACCTGGGGCAGGTCGCCGGCGAACATGCTGTCGGCGTACCGCCCGAGCAGGGCGCGGCGGGTCGCCAGGGTGGGTGGCTGGTCGGCGGCCCAGGCGATCAGCTCGTCCATCCGGCGCAGCCGGTCGTCGACGAAGCTGGTGACGATCTCGTCCTTGCTCTTGAAGTGGTAGTAGAGCGCCGCCTTCGTGACGCCGAGCCGCTCGGCGATCTCCCGCAGTGACGTCTTCTCGTAGCCCTGCTCGGTGAAGAGTTCCAAGGCGACGGCCTGGATGCGCTGCCGTGTGCCTCCTGTGGTCTCCCTCACCAGCCGACTTCCTTCCAATCCGCTTGACGTCCGACCGTCATCAGCTTACCGTCCGGCTAGTAAGCAAACTAGCCGGGCGGCAAGTAAGTTGATCACATGATCTGCGGGGGAGCCTACCGATGAGTCAACAAGCCCCGGTCGTCGCGAGACCGAACATCCGCGTCGTCCTGTTCGGCCTGATGATCGCGATGATGCTCGCGATGCTCGACAACATGATCGTCAGCACCGCGCTGCCGCGGATCGTCTTCGAGTTCGGGGGCGCCGACCACTTCACCTGGGTGGTCACCGCGTACGTGCTGGGCACGACGGTCTCCACGCCGATCTGGGGCAAACTCGGCGACCTCTACGGACGTAAGGCCGTCTTCCTCACCGCCGTCGTCGTGTTCCTGGTCGGCTCGGCGCTGTGCGGCATGTCTGGCTCCGGCGTCTTCGGCGGCGCCGACAGCGGCATGATCGAGCTGATCGCGTTCCGCGCCGTGCAGGGCCTCGGCGCCGGTGGCCTGATGGTC
>NZ_JBFAVI010000362.1:0-1309 GCF_040679695.1 Micromonospora sp. NPDC052213 | reverse complement strand
CAGGAGACGGCGTACAAGCAGCTGAACGACAACCAGGTGGGCGCGAAGAAGGGCGCGGCGATCGCTATCGACCCGCGTACCGGCGCGGTGCAGGCGCTGGTCTCCATGCCGAGCTTCGACCCGAACCCGCTGGCCAGCCACAACAGCACCGAGGCGGACCGGGCGTACAACGCGCTGGAGAAGGACAAGGACCGGCCGCTGGCGAACCGGGCGCTGTCCGAGACGCTGCCGCCGGGCTCCACCTTCAAGATCATCATGGCGGCGGCCGCGCTGGAGACCGGCGTCGGCCAGCAGACCCGCATCCCGGCCGGCTCCAGCTACACCGCGCCCGGCGCCGGGCAGCCGATCCGCAACGCCGCGCCGTCGATCTGCCCCGAGTCGCAGGTGACGCTGCGCGAGGCGGTCACCGAGTCCTGCAACACCGGCTTCGCCCAGCTCGGCGTGCGGCTCGGCGCGGACAAGGTGAAGGAGAAGGCCAAGCAGTTCGGCTTCGAGCAGGACGACCTCACCGTCGGCCAGCTCGGCGAGGGTGGCCTGCCGGTGGCGGCCAGCCGCACCGGCGACATGCAGAACCCGGACGGCAGCACCGACCCGGCGGCGCTCGCCCAGTCGTCGATCGGCCAGAACAACGTGCGGATGACGCCGCTGCAGGGCGCGCTGATCGCTGCCGCGGTGGCGAACAAGGACGGCAAGCAGATGCGTCCGTACCTGGTCAAGCAGTTGCTCGGGCCGGACCGCACCACCGTCTACGACCCCGCCCAGCCGCGCGAGCTGCGCCGCCCGATCAGCGGTCAGGTCGCGGCCGACCTGCGCGACATGATGCAGAACGTGGTGAAGGAGGGCACCGGCCGCCGGGCCGCCATCGACGGCTACCTGGTGGGCGGCAAGACCGGTACCGCGCAGTCCGGCCCGAACACCCCGGACCACGGCTGGTTCATCGGCTTCGCGCTGGACAAGGACGGCACGCCGCTGTCCGCCGTCTGCGTCGAGCTGGAGCAGGCGGGCAACGGCGGCAGCGCCGAGGCGGCCCGCATCGCCGGCCGGATCATGGCGGCGGCCATCGCGGACTCCGGGAGGCGCTGACGTGCTGAGCCCGGGGGTGAAGCTCGGCAACCGCTACCGCCTCGACGAGCGGATCGCCAGCGGTGGCATGGGCGACGTGTGGCGCGGCACCGACCAGGTGCTGGGCCGTACCGTCGCGGTCAAGAGCCTGCTCCCCGCGCTGCTGGACGAGCCGGGCTTCGCCGAGCGGTTCCGGGGCGAGGCGCGGACCATGGCGACCATCAACCACCCGGGCGTGGTCGACGTC
>NZ_JBFAVI010000361.1:0-1320 GCF_040679695.1 Micromonospora sp. NPDC052213 | reverse complement strand
GGGTTTGGGGGGGGGGCGGGGGGGGTGGGGGGTGGGGGGGGTGGGGGGGGGGGGGCGGCGGCGCGCCCGGCCCCGGGCGGGGCCCGCGCCGCCCCCCCCCCCCGACCCGCTGCTGCGGCACCGCTACGCCGAGGCGGCGACCGCCCAGCGGGCGGAGATCTCCGCCGCGCTGCGCGGCGCGGGCGCGGCCCACCTGCGGCTGCGTACGGACCGAGACTGGCTGCTCGACATGGTGCGCTTCGTGGCCGCGCAGCGGCACGCCCGCACCAGGGGGACGACACGATGATCCGTTTTCTGCAACCGTGGTGGCTGCTGGCCGTGCTGCCGGTGCTGGCCCTCGCCGGGCTCTACGTCTGGCGGCAGCGCAACCGCCGGGCGTACGCGATGCGGTTCACCAACGTGGACCTGCTGCGCACCCTGGCGCCGAAGGGGCTGGGTTGGCGTCGGCACGTGCCGGCGACCGCGTTCCTGCTCTGCCTGCTGGTGCTGGCGACCGCGTTGGCCCGGCCGGCGGTCGACACCCGGGAGCCGCTGGAGCGGGCCACCGTAATGCTGGCCATCGACGTGTCGCTGTCCATGCAGGCCGACGACGTGGCGCCGAACCGGCTGGAGGCGGCGCAGGAGGCGGCCAAGCAGTTCGTCGGCGAGCTGCCGGAGAGCTACAACCTGGGGCTGGTCTCGTTCGCCAAGGCGGCGAACGTGCTGGTGCCGCCGACCAAGGACCGGGAGGCGGTGACCAGCGCGATCGACGGGCTGGTGCTGGCCGAGGCGACGGCGACCGGGGAGGCGGTCTTCACCTGCCTGGAGGCGATCCGGTCGGTGCCGGCCGACGGTGCGGCGGAGATCCCGCCGGCCCGCATCGTGCTGCTCTCCGACGGCTACCGCACCTCGGGGCGGTCGGTGGAGGAGGCGGCCTCGGCAGCGCAGGCGGCCAACGTGCCGGTCTCCACGATCGCCTTCGGCACCGACTCCGGGCAGGTGGACATCGGCGGGCAGTTGCAGCGGGTGCCGGTGGACCGGCTGGCCCTGGCCGACCTGGCCGAGGCCACGGAGGGCTACTTCTACGAGGCGGCCTCGGTGACCGAGTTGAAGCAGGTCTACCAGGACATGGGCAGCTCGATCGGGTTCCGGACGGAGCCCCGCGAGGTCACCCAGTGGTACGCGGGCGTGGCCCTGCTGCTGGCGCTGTGCGCCGGCGCGCTCAGCCTGCTGTGGTCCTCCCGCATGCTCTGACAGCCGGGACGGCGGCGGCGGGCGGTGGACGCCCGCCGCCCGCGCCGGCCGGGGCGGCGGGGGGCGGGGGGGCGGGGGCCGGCCCCG
>NZ_JBFAVI010000360.1:0-1339 GCF_040679695.1 Micromonospora sp. NPDC052213 | reverse complement strand
CGGCGGGCTACTTCTGGCCCTCGTACGCGTCGCAGACCTCCTTGGTGGGGCCGTCCATCCTCAGGACGCCGCCCTCCAGCCAGATGGTCCGCTCGCAGGTGTCCCGGATCGAGCCGATGGAGTGGCTGACCAGGAACACGGTGCCGGCGCTGTCGCGCAGCTCGCGGACCCGCTGTTCGCTGCGGACCCGGAACTTGCGGTCACCGGTGGCCAGCGCCTCGTCGATGAGCAGCACGTCGTGCTTCTTCGCCGACGAGATGGCGAAGCGCAGCCGGGCGCCCATGCCGGAGGAGTACGTGCGCATCGGCAGCGAGGCGAAGTCGCCGCGCTCGTTGATGCCGGAGAACTCGATGATCTCCGGGGCGATCTTCTTGACCTGGTCCGGTTGCATGCCCATGGCGAGGCAGCCGAGCACCACGTTGCGCTCGCCGGACAGGTCGTTGAGCAGCGCGGCGTTGACGCCCAGCAGGGACGGCTGGCCCTGGGTGTAGACCGCGCCGCGGGCCGGCGGGAGCAGCCCGGCGCTGGCCCGCAGCAGCGTCGACTTGCCGGAGCCGCTCTCCCCCACGATGCCGAACGCCTCGCCCTCGTGGACCTGCACGCTCACGCCGTCGAGCGCGCGGATCGGCTGGCCCGGCGTACGCAGCGACCGCCGCGGGGCGCGGTACTCGCGCACCACGTCGACGGCTTCCAGCAACGGGGTGGTGGTCATGCGCTGGCCTTCCCGCTTCCTAGGGGCTGGTCGCTCTCGATCGGGTGGTGGCAGGCGGCCCGCTGGGTGCTGCCGGGCGGCGCCGTCAGCAGCGGCACGGTGCCGCAGACGTCGTCGGCGCGCGGGCAGCGGTTGCGGTACACGCAGCCGGTGGGGAACGACCCGAGCGACGGCACGCGGCCCGGGATCGTCGACAGCCGGCCGCTGCCGTCGGTGCTCTCCAGCACCGTCGACGCCCGCAGGCCCGCCGTGTACGGGTGCCGGGGCGAGTCGAACACGGTCGTCACGTCGCCGTGCTCGACGATCGAGCCGCCGTACATGACGAGCAGTTCCTCGCAGATGCTGGCGACCACCGGCAGGTCGTGCGTGATGAGCAGCAGCGACGCGCCCTCCTCGCGCACCAGCGTGTCCATCAGCCGCAGCATCTCCGCCTGCACCGTGACGTCCAGCGCGGTGGTGGGCTCGTCCGCGACCAGCACGGCCGGGTCGCACGCCAGCGCGATGGCCAGCACGACGCGCTGGCGCTGACCGCCGGAGAGCTGGTGCGGGGACATTCGCGCGGTCCCGTCGGGCTCGGGCAGCAGGACCCCTTAGAGCAGTTCGACCGCGCGGGCGGAGGCCGCCCCG
>NZ_JBFAVI010000359.1:0-1356 GCF_040679695.1 Micromonospora sp. NPDC052213 | reverse complement strand
GTCGGCATCCTGAACCGCGAGTTCAACATGGTCACCGCCGAGAACGAGATGAAATGGGACGCCACCGAGCCGTCCCGGAACCAGTTCAACTTCACCAACGGCGACCGGCTCGTCGCGCACGCCCAGGCCAACGGCATGCGGGTGCGCGGCCACGCGCTGCTCTGGCACCAGCAGCAGCCCGGGTGGACGGGAAGCCTGTCCGGCAGCGCGTTGCGCGACGCGATGATCAACCACGTCACCCAGGTCGCCACCCACTACCGGGGCAAGATCCACTCCTGGGACGTGGTGAACGAGGCGTTTGACGACGGCAACAGCGGCGCCCGCCGCAACTCGAACCTCCAGCAGACCGGCAACGACTGGATCGAGGCCGCGTTCCGTGCCGCGCGCGCCGCCGACCCGGGCGCCAAGCTCTGCTACAACGACTACAACATCGACAACTGGAGCTGGGCCAAGACCCAGGGCGTCTACAACATGGTGCGGGACTTCAAGTCCCGGGGCGTGCCGATCGACTGCGTCGGCCTCCAGTCGCACTTCAACAGCGGGTCGCCGTACCCGAGCAACTACCGCACCACGCTGCAGAACTTCGCCGCGCTGGGTGTGGACGTGGCGCTGACCGAGGTCGACGTCACGAACTCCTCGACCAGCCAGTACGCGGGTCTGACGCAGGCGTGCATCAACGTGCCGCGCTGCATCGGCATCACGGTGTGGGGCGTGCGTGACAGCGACTCGTGGCGTTCCAACGAGAGCCCGCTGCTGTTCGACGGCGGAGGCAACAAGAAGGCCGCGTACAACTCGGTCCTCAACGTCCTCAACTCCGCGTCGCCCAACCCCACGCCGACCGCGACCGTGTCGCCGACCGTGTCCCCGACCGCCGGGCCGACCGGCGGACCGACCACGCCGCCGCCGACCACCGGCGCGAGCCGGATCGTCGGCAACCAGTCCGGCCGGTGCATCGACGTGCCGAACTCCTCGCAGAGCAACGGCACCCGGGTGCAGCTCTACGACTGCCACGGCCAGACCAACCAGCGGTGGACCTACACCTCCAGCCGGCAGCTGACCGTGTACGGCTCGATGTGCCTGGACGCCGCCGGCTCCGGCAACGGCTCGGCGGTCCAGATCTACAGCTGCAACGGCCAGACCAACCAGCAGTGGAACGTCAACTCCAACGGCACCATCACCGGCGTCCAGTCCGGTCGCTGCCTGGACGTCTGGGGCACCGGCAACGGCCAGCAGATCCAGCTGTACGACTGCCACGGACAGACCAACCAGCAGTGGCGGACCGACTTCGGTGGCGGCACCTCGCCGTCCCCGACCACGCCGCCGCCGGCCACCACGACGCCCCCGCCGGGCGGCTGC
>NZ_JBFAVI010000358.1:0-1373 GCF_040679695.1 Micromonospora sp. NPDC052213 | reverse complement strand
GGACCTGACCGAGCACGACCTCGACCACCTCGCCGGGTACGCCGGCAGCCGGCCGGTGCTCGTCGGCAACGACGCCTGGCGGCAGCGGCAGAACGACGTGCTGGGCGAGGTGCTGGATGCGGCCTGGCTGATGCGCTACTACCTCGACCCCATGTCACCGGAGGTGCGTGACCTGCTGCGTACGCTCGCCGACCAGGCCGAACGCGGCTGGCACCGGCCCGACGCCGGGATGTGGGAGGCGCGCGGCCCGCAGCGGCACTACGTCTCCTCCAAGGTGGAGTGCTGGACCGCGCTGGACGGGGCGGACCGGTTCGGCTCGCGCATCGGCGAGCCGGCCGACGTGGCCCGCTGGGCCGCCGCGCGCGACGAGGTGCGGGCGGCGGTGCTCGCCCGGGGCTGGAACGAGCGGGTCGGCGCGTACACCGGTGCGTTCGGCTCCGACGACCTGGACGCCTCGGTGCTGGTCATGCCGCTGGTCGGCTTCCTGCCGGCGGGCGACCAGCGGATGCGCGCCACGATGGACGTGCTGGAGCGGCGGCTGTCCCGCGACGGGCTGCTGCGCCGCTTCGACGGCGACCCGGCCGGGTTCGTGATCTGCTCGTTCTGGCTGGCCGCCGGCCTGGCCGAGGCGGGGGAACTGAACCGGGCGAGGCGGCTGTTCGAACGGCTCGCCGCCCGCACCAACGACCTCGGCCTGTACGCCGAGCAGATCGCCCCGGACACCGGCGAGCAGATGGGCAACTTCCCGCAGGCGTACTCGCACATCGGCCTGATCACCGCCGCCGGCCGCATCACCGACGCCGCCGCCCGCGCCGCCTCTCCGCGTTGATCATGAAGTTGACGGCGTAGTCGATCTCCCCGAGTGCCGCCAACCTCATGATCGGCGCGGGAAAGAGGGGGGTGGGGGAGGATGAGGGGGTGGAGCTGGTGATCATGGCGGACACGCACGTGCCCAAGCGGGCGCGGGATCTTCCGGGGCCGCTGTGGGCGGCCGTGGAGGCCGCGGATGTCGTGGTGCACGCCGGGGACTGGGTGGACGTGGCGCTGCTGGACGCGCTGGAGGCGCGGTCGCGCCGGCTGGTCGGCGTGTACGGCAACAACGACGGGCCGGAGCTGCGCGCCCGGCTGCCCGAGGTGGCCCGGGTCGAGTTGGACGGCCTGCGCGTCGCCGTGGTGCACGAGACCGGCCCGAAGACCCGCCGCGAGGAGCGCTGCGCCGCCGCGTACGGCGACTGCGACCTGCTCGTCTTCGGGCACTCGCACATCCCCTGGGACAGCGTCGCCCCGGGCGGCCTGCGGCTGCTCAACCCCGGCTCGCCGACCGACCGGCGGGCGCAGCCGCACGCCACGTACCTGACCGCGCGGGTGGCGGC
>NZ_JBFAVI010000357.1:0-1384 GCF_040679695.1 Micromonospora sp. NPDC052213 | reverse complement strand
CGTCCCGGCTGGCGGAGGGGTGGTGGGGGGGGGCGGGGGGGGCCCCCCCCCCCGGGGCGCCCCCCACCGCCGCTCGCATCCTCATCCCCTGTTGCCTCGCCCGATCCTGTCGGCACCGCCGACGGGCAACCCGCACCCGGAGGTGCATCCATGACGATCACACAGCCCGGAGCGCGGCCGGAAACCCCCGCGGGGACCGGCACCCGTTCCCGCCTGCCGTCGCTGACCGGTCTGCGGGCAGTCGCCGGCCTGTCGGTGTTCATCACGCACGGGCTCGCCCTGGGCCTGTTCACCGACCCTGCCGTGATGGTCGAGTACGTCCGCTACGGCGCCAACGCCGGCATGTTCGGCCTGAGCTTCTTCTTCGTCCTCACCGGCTTCGTGGTGACCTGGACGGCGTCGTCGAAGGACAGCGCGCGGCAGTTCTGGCGTCGCCGGTTCTTCAAACTCTTCCCCAACCACGTCGTCGTGTACGCCATCATCATCGCGCTGTGGATTCCCACCGGGGTGCCGATCAAGGCGGTGGAGGCCCTGGCCGGGCTGCTGCTCGTCTCCGCCTGGTTCCCGTCCGAGTCCTTCCTGTTCAACAACCTCAACGGTCCGATGTGGTCGGCCAACATCGACGTGCTGGCCTACGCGGCGTTCCCCCTTCTGTACGTCCTGGTCAAGAAGATCCGACCGAACCGCCTGTGGGCCTGGGCCGTGGGCGTGACCGCCCTGTCCGCGCTGGTGCCGGTAGTCGCCAACGCCTTCCTGCCCGACCAGCCGCCATCCCTCGTGGCGCCCGAGGTCTCCTGGTCCCAGCACTGGTTCGGCTTCTACTTCCCGCTGACGCGGGCACTGGAATTCGTGGTCGGGATCATCATGGCCCGCATCGTCCTGACCGGCCGGTGGATCGGTCTGGGGGCGCTGCCGGCGTCGCTGCTGACCATCGGCTTCTACCTGGCGACCCTCGACGTGCCGGTCTTCTACGGCTACACCTTCGTGCCGCTCATCCCGATGGCCCTGCTGATCCCCGCCTTCGCGGTCGCGGACGTGCGGGGCCACCGGACGCTGGCCAACGGCAGGCTGATGGTCTGGCTGGGCGACCGGATGTACGCCTTCTTCGTCATCCACGTCACCGTGATGTTCATGGTCCACGCGGCGTACAGCGGAGAGAACGGCGTGGTCGGCATGTACACGCGCAAGACGTTCGACCTCGGCACCGGCATCCTCGTCCTCATCTCCACGTACCTGGTCTGCCTGGTCCTCGCGTCCATCCTCTACGCGCTCGTCGAACAGCCGGTCATGCGCCGGTGGTCCCGGCCGCGGCGCACCGCCGGGTGCAGCCGCACCTGGCGCTTCATGATGAGCGGCTCCAGCAGGTTGCCCTCGATCTGCTGCA
>NZ_JBFAVI010000356.1:0-1394 GCF_040679695.1 Micromonospora sp. NPDC052213 | reverse complement strand
GGACAGCCTGAGCGTGCCGTCGCGTTGCTCCGTCCCCATGCCGCGCGTCATCCCACCGGGGAGCGGCTCCAGGCGGTTTTCATGCAGGCTCTGCTCGCGTGTGCGGACGCAGCCGGGGCGGTCGCCGTCTATCGGGCAACTCGTGCAGCGCTGGCTGAGGAGATGGGCGTACGTCCTGGGCCGACGTTGGATGAGCTTCACCGAGTGGCGATCAAGGCTGCCCGACCACTTCCGAGCGCGGTTGACCGGCCGGGAGCATCGAGGCCGGTTACCCAACCTGCTAGGTGGCTCCCTCTGCCGACGAGCGACTTCGTCGGCAGGGAGGACGTGCTGAACCGGTTGTCGAGGGAGATCAAGGAGCGATCCGGGCGAGCCGCTGCCGTCCAGGTGATCGATGGGATGGCGGGCTGCGGAAAGACCACTCTCGCGGTGCGGCTGGCGGAGATGTTGTGGGCCGAGTATCCCGACGGCCAGTTGTTCGTGGACCTACGAGGGCACGGGGAAGCTGCTCCCCTCGAACCGGCGGCGGTGCTGCTGACCCTGCTCCGACAGTTGGGCGTGCCACCAGGACGGGTACCGCCCGATCTCGAGGATCGGGTCGACCTCTGGCGCCGTGAGTTGGCGAAACGCAAGGTAGTACTGGTTCTGGACAACGCCGCGGGGATTGATCAGGTACTCCCGCTGCTGCCTCGAGGAGCGGGCACGGCAGTGCTGGTGACCTCCCGGTCACGGGTGCTCGCCACCGAGTTCGGCGTCCCGGAATCGCTCGGCGTGCTGAGCCGCGACGAGGCAATGAGTCTCCTTGCCTCCACGGCCGGGTCGGATCGGGTGCTCGCGGAGCCGGATGCGGCCGAGGAGGTGGTACGGCGCTGTGGTCATCTTCCTCTCGCCATCCGGCTTGCGGGAGCCCGACTGGCTCACCGTTCCACGTGGCTGGTGGCGGACCTGGCGACTCGCCTCGCTGACGAGCGTGGACGGATCGGTCAATTCGCCGTGGGTGACCAGACGCTGGCTGGCGCGTTCGCCACCTCCTACGAACCGCTTGACGATCAGAGCCGGCGGGTGTTCCGGATGCTCGCGCTCCACCCCGGTGACGATCTGAGCCAGCCGATGGCTGCAGCGCTGGCCGACCTGCCACTGCCCGAGACCATACGAATCCTCGAGGATCTGATCGATCGTCACCTGCTGGAGGAGACCGCGAGCGGGCGTTACCGCATGCACGACCTGATCCGCGAATACGCCAGCGAGATGTCACGGCTGGTCGACAAGCCGGAGGCGCTGCTGGAAGCCACGGACCGGCTTCTGAAGCTGTGTCTTCACGCCGCGCTGTCAGTGGCGGTCGTGCTCGAAGCGCGTCTCGGCGGGAAGCGACTGGCCGTCGAACCCACGTTCAG
>NZ_JBFAVI010000355.1:0-1401 GCF_040679695.1 Micromonospora sp. NPDC052213 | reverse complement strand
CCCACCGACAGGCCCCCGGCCGCCCCGTCGACGCCGGGCCGCAGGAACACCTGGGCGCCGCTGTCGACGGCTCCTCGGAGACCAGCACGTTCTTCCGGGTCGTCTTCCCGGTAATGCGCCCCATCAACATCATCGTGCTGGTGGTGACGGTGATCGAGTCGCTGCGCGCGTTCGACCTGGTCTGGGTCATCAACAAGGGCCGCAACGGGCTGGAGCTGATCTCCGCGCTGGTCACCCAGAACGTGGTCGGCGAGGCCAGCCGGATCGGCTTCGGCTCCGCGCTGGCGACGATCATGCTGGCCGTCTCGCTCGTCTTCATCACCATCTACCTCTGGACCGTGATGCGGGAGGACAAGCGATGACCGCCGTCTCCGCCGGCCGCCGCCGCCCCGTGCGGCCCGCCCGGGTCGTCCTGCACCTCTTCCTGGGTACGGTCGCAGTGGGCTGGCTGTTCCCGATCCTGTGGGCGGTGCTCACCTCGTTCCGCTCCTACGAGTACACCGCCGCCAACGGCTACGTGTCGCTCGGCGGCTGGACCGTCGACAACTACGTCACCGCCTGGCGCACCGCCGAGTTCGGCAAGCACTTCCTCAACTCGGCGTACATCACCGTCCCGGCGGTGCTGCTCACGCTCTTCCTCGCCTCGTGCGTGGCGTTCGTGATCGCCCGGTTCAGCTGGAAACTCAACATCGCGCTGCTCGGCCTGTTCACCGCGGCGAACCTGCTGCCGCAGCAGGCGCTGCTCATCCCGCTGTTCCGGATGTTCACCGAGATCCCGCTGCCGGCCTGGATGAGCGACTCGGAGCTGCTGTACGACAGCTACTGGGGGCTGATCCTGGTCAACGTCGCGTTCCAGTGCGGCTTCTGCGTGTTCGTGCTCAGCAACTACATGAAGGCGCTGCCGCACGAGCTGTACGAGGCAGCGATGGTCGACGGGGCGAACGTGTGGCGGCAGTACTGGCAGGTGACGATGCCGCTGTGCCGGCCGGCGCTCGCCGCGCTCGCCACGCTGGAGGTCACCTGGATCTACAACGAGTTCTTCTGGGCCACTGTGCTCATGCGTACCGGCGACAAGTTCCCGGTCACCAGCTCGCTGAACAACCTGCGCGGCGAGTTCTTCACCGACAACAACCTGGTCTCGGCCGGCTCGGTGCTGGTCGCGATCCCCACCCTGGTGATCTTCTTCCTGCTGCAGAAGCAGTTCGTCCGGGGTCTGACGCTGGGAGCCTCCAAGGGATGACGATCGTCCACCTGCGCCGCGCGCGGACCAGCCTGGTGCTCGACGCACGCGGCCCGGGGCTGCCCCGGGTCGTGCACTGGGGCGCCGACCTCGGCCCGCTGCCCGACGAGGACCTGCCGGCGCTCGCCGACGCCACGGTGCCGCCGGTGGTGCCGAGCAGC
>NZ_JBFAVI010000354.1:0-1403 GCF_040679695.1 Micromonospora sp. NPDC052213 | reverse complement strand
AGCATCTCCACCCCGGCCAGGATGATGAACAGGCCACCCCAGAACGGCCGGCTCCGCTGCCAGCGGCGGAAGGTCCGCCACGTCCGGGCCGCGGTGCCGAGCCGGGCGTGGGACGGTTCGACGGTTGTCACGTACTCCTCCTGGCGGAGCGGGGGCGGGGACGGTGGGGCGGGCCCCGCGGTGGTCGGCCACCGCGGGCCGTGCTCAGCTCAGAAGCACTCCTTGCCCTTGGCGTCGTCACCCACGTTGACCTTGAGCCGCAGCCCGACCAGGTTGAACGTCGAGGACGTGGTGTAGCGCGACACCTGCTTCAGGTCGCGGATGGTGACCCGGTCGGAGTTCTGGCCGAACGAGCCGCGCTGGGCCGTCGGGTTCAGGTCGCTGGCGTCGCGGCCGATCTGGATGTTGGTGAACGTCGCGTTGCCTTCGAGCGAGTCCATCGCGATCACCAGGTCCTTGGCGCGGGCCGGGTCCTTGCCCTCGCCGGCGTTGATGGTGAGCACCACCGGCAGGCCGGGCAGGTCGGCGCGGACGGACTGGCAGAGGTTGTACAGGTCGGCGCTGCTGATCTCGGCCATCGCGACCGGGCGCGTCGCGCCGGCCTTGCCGTCCTCACCCTTCTCGCGGACGATGCCGCCGTACTGCTTGAAGCCCTCGCCCTCCAGGCGGTCCGCGCCGATCTTGAAGGTCTGCCCGGACACGGTGATGTCGGAGGCGATGGCGCCGGTCGACATGCCGAACAGGATGGCACCGGCGGCGGCCGTGGTGGGCACGATCATGGCGGCGAACCGCTTCCACCGGGTACCACCCTGGTTGTCGAGCCGATTCTGCACGGGTTCCTCCTCGAGCGAATGTGCGCGGCGGCCGGTTGTCGTACCGGTGGCCCGCGCCGGACCCCGCCCTCTGTTACCGACGGGTAACGATCGAGCCTGATCGTGCACCCGATGCGGCGCAGCTCACAACCCCCTCGTGTACCCGGCGGTAACACGAGCGCGCCACGAAGCTTGCTCGCCATCACCACGCGTTGACGCTCCGGGGCAGGAAAAGGGCATCAAAGGACGCAAAAGCGCCGTCATCGAGCGCCTGATCAACCCACAGTGACGACACATTGAGGGATTACAATCAAGTAACAAATGTACAGTGCGTCGAGCGCGATGGGCCGTTCGGGGCAGTGTCGTCGGCCGAACATCCGAGCCGGCAGATGACCGGGTCGATCCAGCCGCACCCCCGGATGTCCTAGGGTTTCGGCGTGAATCTCGACGACGTACGGCGCGACTGGACCAAGCTGGGCGCCGAAGATCCGCTGTGGGCCGTCCTCGTCCAGCCCGGTAAGCGCGGCGGGCAGTGGGACGTCGAGGAGTTCCTGGCCACCGGCCGCGCCGACGTCGAGGAGACGACCGGAT
>NZ_JBFAVI010000353.1:0-1404 GCF_040679695.1 Micromonospora sp. NPDC052213 | reverse complement strand
CTCCTCGTCGGTCACGTCCAAGGCGGCGGCGTGGGCGACCGGGCCGACGCCGTCGGCGACCGCGCGGTCCTCGGCTGGCGACGCCGCGGAGGAACGGTGATACAGGCCGGCAGGGATGTTAATGGGATCCCCCCGAGATAGGCCCAAGGCCAGGCCGGTGACCCAATCCCAGCCCTCACATCAAGTGCATTTATAGCCACTCTCGGGAGGATGAAACCCTTGCACGACCAGCCGCATGGCCAGTGGCCCATACAGCAGGTACCGGCCTCGACCGACACTCCGGTGATTCCTCCCGACCCCCCGCAGAGCTCGCCTATCAGGCAAGAAGCCGAGGTTGCATATCCCGAACCTGTAGGCGTATTCGCGAAGCCGTTCACGCCTAACGATGCGAGACCTCCTTACCAGTCGGCTCAGGTACACGGCTCGCATTCCCGTCTTTATCAGGCCGGCAGAGATGTTAACCTCACTGAACAGAAATTGCGCTGGTTGCCGCTGGTCCCGATTGGCGAGGAGGTGGAGTCCTGCACTACAGCCTTTTACCCACCACGACGCTATGACGAGGCAGCCAGAATATTCGCGCGTTCTGAATTCGGTGTGACGGTACTGTCTGGCCGACCCGGCACCGGCAGGCGCAGCAGCGCCCTGACGCTCTTGTCAGACAACGGCGCACAATACGTGCACGAGTGCCTGACTGATTGGACTCCAATACCGCGCACTGACGTGTTACCTAAAGAGCCCGAAGGTCGCTACCTACTCGACCTAACTAACGAGCCGACCGAGATACCGGAGCAGTTCGGCCGAACTCTGATGGCTTATGGGCGCGTACTAGCGGAACTGAACGCCCGAATGGTGATTTTGGTAACCAATAAGCTATGGCAGGCGTGCGCGAGCGACACTGTGAGCATCACGGTCGAATTGGCACCGCCGTCAGTACGAGGCGTCTTGAACGCACACCTGCAAGCTTTTGGCGACCACCTTAAGTGGCTCGACGACGACGCAACGTTGCGAGGGCTCGTCGATGAGCTCGAAGTTGGCGAGTCCGGCCCGCGAAGGGTGGCCGAGCTAGCAGCGATCGTAAGCCGCTACACTCCTTTTGATGAGCCGGCCGTAGATCAGATTCGGGAAGCGTTCCGTCACTGGAAGCACTATCTCGACCGGCAGTTTGCCGAGTACCGAGATGCAAGGGGCGTAGATGCTGGCGCCCTTCAGGCTCAGCAGATGGGGGCCGCTCGGGCCCGAGCGCTGCTAATCGCTGTTGCAGTCCTGGATGGAGCCCCTTCGGAGGTAGTGCTGGACGCATGCGATGATCTACTGAAGAAACTCAGGGCGAAACACTCCGCTCGGGATATCCTAATCGGGCAGGATCTTCAGGATCTTATCGACAGGATCGACTCTCAACTAGAC
>NZ_JBFAVI010000352.1:0-1415 GCF_040679695.1 Micromonospora sp. NPDC052213 | reverse complement strand
ACTGCTCGTTGAAGACGCTCACCCGGTCCGCGGACGTCTCCATCCCGTCCACGTTGCCGAGCGCGTACTCCTTCGTGGAGTCGCGGATCGTGAACCCGGTGGCGATGTCGAGCACGCACTCGTACACCGGCAGGCGCCAGTTCGACATGTAGACGATCATGATCTTGTACGCGGAGTAGCGGAGTTTGCCGTCCCGTCCCCTGTTCCAGTGGAACGGGAGATCCGAGAACAGCTCGGGGATTCCGTAGAAGACGAGATAGGGCTGCCTGCCCTGGGAAAGCTCGGTGGGGTGGATGTTCAGCCGCCGGTAGCCCATCTGCGCGATGGCTTCCTCGGCCCCGTACAGCCAGGCGTCCATCTCCTGATCGGTCGCCCGGGGATAGGCGCGCCGGCGCGCCTCCGCATAGTTCAAGAGCCCGATGAGCCCCAGGACGACGAGCACCGCGCCGCCGACCCCACAGAGGAATCCGAGACAGATCGCCGCGTCACCGACGGCGAACATCACCAGGGCCATCAGCAGGAGTCCGCCACCGAATGCCAGCTTGACGTACTGGGCTACCGGCGTGGACGGTTCGGGCGCGAAATACTTGCCGGCTCGCTCTGCGCGTTGTTCAGGATGCATCAGATCCCCTGGTTTCGGCTGAGCCCCTGCCAGGTCGGGCACTCGACAGCAGGAACGTGGTTGATGATCTCGCGGGCGCGATCACTGCCGACGCCCGACAGCGCCGCCTGAAGGCCGCGCAGCCTGGAGCGGTCGGTCGGAATGCCACGGATTTCGTAGTAGTCCTCGATGATCAGCGCCCAGAGGGCTCGCAAATGGTTGCTCGTATAGCCGGGCTCGATCTGAATGCCGATCTGCAGCAGATTCTCCATCGCCCGGATCACCTCGTACCGGTACCCGCCGGGGCGTCGGCCGCCGAGAGCGGCCAGCACCCGGTAGTAGTAGACATCGACTTCGCGTGGATACATGTTCACGAGCGTGTTGAAGCGCTCCAGGGCCCGCGCGTACGCCCCATTGTTGAGAGCAGCGACCGCCTCGACGAATTCCGGGTCGACGCGGATCTGCTCCGGGAGCAGGTCCGCCAACGGCGGCCAGGCCTCAGCCAGCGTGGCGAGCGGGATGATCCACGAGATCCGGAGCCTCTTGTCCATGTCGGCGGTCGAAACCATGCCGACGACGCGGCCCGACGTGACGTCGACAACGGGGCCGCCGCTGTATCCGCGCTGGATCTGGCCGTCGAATCCGGGCAGACCGTTCACCTGGATGAGCTTCCCGGTCTCATCAGGCCCGATGACCTGGACCCGGGTCCGCTGACCGCGGTCGTCCGCCGCCGAATACTGTTCCGGAAAGCCGAGCGCGTCGAGCGGCGTCTCCGGCCGCGGCGGCGCACTGGGCCCGAGCGGCGCCGCAGGCC
>NZ_JBFAVI010000351.1:0-1416 GCF_040679695.1 Micromonospora sp. NPDC052213 | reverse complement strand
ATCAGCGTCGCCAACTGCTTCTTGGACAGCCCTCGGCCGGTCCGGTGCCGGGCAAGTTCCGCCGCGAACGAGTCCGCGGCACGCTCGATCGGTGAGGTCGTCATCAGCTTCCTCGTGGCGGGAAGCCCATTTTCACGTTGGGTGGCCGAACGTGTACGGAAACTGCCTCATATTCGACATACACCTTGACATCTGAACGGAGCGCATCGATCCTTACACCGTGCGTCGCCGTTTCCGGCGGCGTTTTTCGTCTTCCGGGCCGGGTAGTACGCGACCGGCGCCGGAGTGACCGGGACCTCCCCGCGACACCGCGACGTCACTTCCCCTCCCGCCGAGGGAGTGGTTAGGCTAGCCTTAGCTTCGGTCGACGGCACGCGCCGGCCGACAGGGCGACCAGACAGGGGACGGCCAGGTGACTGCGGTGATGCCGGGGCGCGACGCCGCCACCCCGTTCGCCCCGGTGACCGCGACCCTGCGCGCCATGTTCGGCACCGACGACCTGCCCGGGCTCGCGCCCGGCCTGCTGGTCCGCGACGAGCTGGACCGCTGGTCCCCGGCCGCCCGGCTGATCGACGGCACGCTGCTTCCCGAGTTCCTGACCCGCGCCGGCCGCCGCTGGGGCGGCACCCCGCACGCCTGTGCCGCGCTCGCGTGGAAGTCCTACAGCTACTGGACGGCGCTCCCAGCGGTGCTCGGCTGGGCGTCGGCCCGGCGGGTGCCGCTGCTCGACCCGGCCGACGTCCTCGTGCACTTCGAGGACCACCACCAGCTGCTCACGCTGGGGCTGCGCGCGTCCACCCCGGTGGCGGTGCTGCCCGGTGACCCGCTGGCGCTGGCCGGCGCGCCGGGTGTGGTCGTGGTGCCGGACGAGGCCGCGCTGCTCGGCGCGCTGCGCGCGTCCCTGCTCGACGCGCACTTCGCCCCGCTGATCGCCGCCATCCAGGGCGAGGTGCGGATCGGCACCCGTACGCTGCTCGGCTCGGTGGCCTCCGGCATCGCGCACGGCATCCTGCGCGCGGCGGACGCGCTGCCCGGCTCGTCCGTGGCGACCGTCGGCGCGCTGCTCGGCGCGCTCGACCTGAACGACCTGGTCGAACTGGTGCCCGGCCCGGCCGGCGAGCCGACAGTGCAGCGGCGCACCTGCTGCCTGGCGTTCACGCTGCCCCGGCCCAAGGTGTGCCAGGGCTGCTGCGTCCGCCAGGGCTGACGGGTCACTCGGCCAGCGGCCGGACGTCCCACAACCACACCCCGCCGGTACGGGTGGGCGTGATCCCGCTCAGCTCCGTCATCGCCCGGCGCAGCGCGTCGGCCTGCGGCAGCCGCGGGTCGAGGATCACCGCGCCGGCCCGCCAGTAGCGCAGGTCGTCGACGGCGGCCACCCGATCCTGCGGCGTGATCGGCGGAACCGCGTCGGTG
>NZ_JBFAVI010000350.1:0-1424 GCF_040679695.1 Micromonospora sp. NPDC052213 | reverse complement strand
CGTAGGCGAGCGCCAGGCAGGTCGCCCCCTGACCGAGCCCGGTCGCGATCAGCAGCACCCGGCTGTCCACCCGGTCGGCGAGACGACCGGTCAGCGGCGCGAGCGCGACCAGCGGCAGCGTCGCGGCGAGCAGCAGCCCGGAGACGGCGAGCCCACCGGCCCCGGCGGACTGGAGCGCCAGCGTGAGGGCGCTGGTGACCAGGAAGTTCCCGCAACTGGAGATGCCACGCGCGGTGGCCGCGAGCCAGACGTCCGGCCAGCACGAGGGGCCAGGTGTGAAGGACATACTTCGAAAATAATCCTTCACACCTGGTGCGCACAACCCCTCAGTCGATGGGCATCGCCCGGTACTGCGCCGCCACCGCACGGACCCCGGCGGGTGGATCGGCCCGATGCCGCCGCCGGTACGGCTCCATCAGCGCCTGGATCGCCTGGTTCAACTCGCTCAACTCCTCGGCGGTCACCAGCAGCACGCTGTCGCTGAACCAGGTCGCCGCGTACCACTCCGGCGACTCGTCCGGCGCGCGGCGCAACCAGTCCCGGACCCGCTGGGCGTTGCGGACCATGTGCGCCTCGACCAGGGCCGCCTCGGCGGCGCGTGCCTCCGGTTCGGCATCCGGCCCCACCTCGACGTGGAACGACGGATTCACCGCCTGCCACACCCGCTCCCGCGCGTCCCCCCGGCCGGGCGCCTGCCGGATCAGCCCGAACTTCGCCAGCTCACGCAGGTGGTAGCTGGTCGCGCTCGGCGACAGCCCGGCGATCTCGGCGCACTCGGTGGCCGTCGCACCGCCCTCCAGCGTGCCGAGATGTTCCATGATCGCCATACGGGCCGGGTGAGCCAGCGCCCGCATCACCTGCGGGTCGCTGATCGTCACTCGGCGCTGCTCGGGCCGCGCCTCGGTCATGCCCCAATGATCCCGCGCCGCCGACACCTGGACACGCAGGGTGGAGCCCGTCGACTCAGGCGACCTTGAGCTGCTCGTCGCCGAAATCGGCGATCAGCTTGAGCGTGCCGCCGAGAGCGGCGATGTATCGCGCGAGCACGTCCTGGGTCGCGACACTGCCCGCCTCGATCTGCGACACCCGCGCGACCGACACACCCATCCTCAACGCGACCTGCTCCTGAGTCATCTCGCGCCGCTTGCGTAGCTCCGCGAGACGCCACCCGCGGGCCTCGTCGAGCATGCCACCGATCGCGGCCTCGAATGCCTGCACACCACCGGCGGTCTCCACCGCCCGGCCCAGGTGCGAGGTGTCACGCCACCGCTTGACGCCGCTCATCGAATCTCCTCCTGCCGCTCCTTGAGGTAGGTGTCGTAGAGCTGCTCCGCCTCCGGAATGGCATCCCGGTACCAGCGCGTCCACTGCCCCGACTTGTCGCCGGCGACCAGCAGAACCGCGGAGCGCCACGGGTCGAAGAC
>NZ_JBFAVI010000349.1:0-1425 GCF_040679695.1 Micromonospora sp. NPDC052213 | reverse complement strand
CTTTAGTGGATCACCGACGGCGCGCGGTCACGGCCGAGGCCCGGCCGGCCCGGCTCACAGCCAGCCGCGGCGCTTGAACAGCAGATAGAGCGCGCCGCAGACGGCGAGCATCAGGGCGAGCGCGAACAGATAGCCGTACCGCCAGCCCAGCTCCGGCATGTGCCCGAAGTTCATCCCGTACACGGTGCCGATCAGGGTCGGCGCGAACAGGATGGCGGCCCAGGCGGAGACCCGCTTGATCTCCTCGTTCTGCTCGAAGCTGGCGGCGGTCAGGCTGCGCATCTCCTCGTTCTGCGCCTGCGAGACCAGCGTGGCGTTGACGGTGAGGATGTTCTGGAGCAGGTGCCGGAACCCGTCCACCCGCTCCACCACCTGGGTGAGGTGGTCGGCCACATCGCGCAGCCGACGGCGCAGCTCCTCGTCCGTGCCGTACTTGTCGAACCCGTGTGCCAGCTCGTCCACCACCTTCAGCAGCGGGCGGGCGGCCCGCTGGAACTGGATCACCTCGCGGCTCAGCTCGTAGATGCGGCGGCTGGCGTTCGGGTCGCCGCCGAACACCTCGGTCTCGACCTCGTCGATGTCGTTCTCCAGCCCGGCCACCACGGGCGCGTAGCCGTCCACCACCCGGTCGAGCACGGCGTAGAGCACCGCTTCCGGGCCGAGCGCGAGCACCTCGGGTTCGGCCTCCAGCCGCCGTCGTACGCCGGCCAGGTCGGGCGTGCCGCCGTGCCGCACGGTGATCACGAATCCGGGCCCGAGGAACAGGTGCAGCTCGGCGAACTCGACCGCGTCCCGCTCGTCCAGGTAGCGGGCGGCGCGCAGCACCACGAACAGGGTGTCGCCGTAGCGTTCCAGCTTGGGGCGCTGATGGGCGTTGATCGCGTCCTCGACGGCCAGGTCGGGGAGCTGGAACTCGGCGGCGAGCGAGGCGATCTGCTCGCGGCCCGGCCGGAGCAGCCCGATCCAGGCCATCGCGTCGTCGAGCTGCTGCAGGCAGCGGTACGTGTCGGCGAGGCTGACCGGCGACGCCCGCCGTACCCCGCCGACGTAGACGCCGCTGTCGACCAGCCCGTCGGGGCGCTCCGGCTCCGCCGCGCCGGCGTCGATGGCGTGTTCGTCCAGTTGCCGGCCGAACCCCTCCGAGGACCGGTTGCCCGCCATGCCCCTCCCCCGCAGCCCGACCGGCTCGCCGAGTCCCCCGCCGAGGCGGTCGCAAACGTCAGGGGCGGTAGCGGTAGCCCATCCCCGGCTCGGTGATCAGGTGCCGGGGCCGGGCCGGGTCGTCCTCCAGCTTGCGCCGCAACTGGGCCATGTACTGCCGCAGGTAGTTCGTCTCCTGGTGGTACTCCGGCCCCCACACGTCGTGCAGCAACTGGCGCTGGCTGACCAGCTTGCCCGGGTTGCGCAGCAGCTTCTCCAGCATCG
>NZ_JBFAVI010000348.1:0-1455 GCF_040679695.1 Micromonospora sp. NPDC052213 | reverse complement strand
CGCGTCGACCGCCGGACCGTCGTGCGCCTCGGGATCGTGGCCGCCGTGTCGTACGCCGCGTGGCTGGCCATCGGCGCCTTCGGACGGCCGTACAACTTCTTCGACATGAAGATCTACCACGGCGCGGTGGTGTGGTGGGCCAGCGGAAACGAGCTGTACGACTTCGTCGCGCCGTCGACGACACTGGGCTTCACCTATCCACCGTTCGCCGGTGTGGTCATGCTCCCGATGTCCTGGCTGCCCGTCGACGGCGCCGGCTTCGTCAACGCCCTGGCCAGCATCGCCGCGCTCGCGGTCGTCCTGGCGGCGCTGCTGCGCCCCATCGTGGACCGGCTCGGCTGGCCGCTATGGTTCACCGTCGGCATCGCCACCCCGCTCGCGGTGGCCATCGAGCCGTCCCGGGAGACGCTCGGCTACGGCCAGGTCAACCTGCTGCTGTTCGCGCTCGTCATGGCCGACATGGTGGGCCTGCGCTGGCGCGCCAAGCGGGGCACCCACCACGAGACCGCCGCCTCGCCGCTGGCCCGCTTCGTCTACAGCGGCGCGTGGGCGGGCGTCGGCATCGGGCTCGCCACCGCCGTCAAGCTCACCCCGGCGTTGTTCGTCGCGTACCTGAAGCTCACCCGGCAGTGGCGCGCCGCGCTCACCGCCGTCGGCACCACGATCGGCGTGACCATCGCGACGTTCGGCCTGGTCGGTGAGGAGTCCCGCGCGTACTTCACGTGCGTGCTGTGGCAGACCGAGCGGGTCGGTGCGGCGGACATGACCGCCAACCAGTCGCTCGCCGGGCTGCTGGCGCGGCTCTACGACTCGATCGAGACGCCCGGCCTGCTCTGGCTCGCCTTCTCGGTGCTGCTCCTGGCGCTGGGCCTGTCCCGCGCGATCAGCGCCCGCGCCGACGGCGACGAGCTGACCGCGTTCACACTCGTCGGGCTCACCGCCAACGTGATCAGCCCGATCTCCTGGTCGCACCACCTGATCTGGGTCATCCCGGCGATCATCGTGCTGGCCGACGCCGCGGTACGCCGCCGCGACGCCAGCCGTGGCCTGCCCCTGCGCGGCAGCGGCCCCTCGGCCAACGGTGTGCCGGCGCTGCGCCCGCCGATCTGGTACCCGACGTTGACCGGGCTCCGCCACGGCGTCGGCGCGCTCGGGCTCTACCTGCTGTTCCTGATCTCACCGATCTGGCCGTACGAGCACCAACTCCCCGAGGTGTCCCACTACCAGGACGGCCTGTTCGGCGCGCTGATGGAGAACTCCCTGGCCATCGCGCTGATCGTGCTGGTGGCGGCGCTGCCGTGGCGTCCGGGAGCCGAGCCCGCGTTCTACCACGACCGGTTCAGCCGCGCGGCCGCGCTCGCCGGCCGGCGCTGAGCACTCAGGGGCAGTTCACCCATTCCTCGGTGCCGTCGTCGAAGACCTGCCGCTTCCAGATCGGCAGCCGCGCCTTCACCT
>NZ_JBFAVI010000347.1:0-1468 GCF_040679695.1 Micromonospora sp. NPDC052213 | reverse complement strand
GGGGACGCGCAGGCCGCCGCGTACGTGGAGTGCGAGGTGGACGGCCGTACGGTGTGGGGCGTCGGAGTGGACGCGAACATCGTCACCGCCTCGATCAAGGCGGTCACGAGCGCGGTGAACCGCACCCGCGCCTGAGGTGTAAGGAAGGGCCCCTTCTTAACGCATTCTGCATAGGAGGGGGCCCTTCTTAGTGAGTGTTTGAGATTTGGGGTGCGGCGGCGTGTCGGGTTGAGGTGAGGGAAGGCCCTCGGTAGGTCCGGTGGTGTCGAGCCAACCGTTTCCATACCGAGGGCCTTCTGATGACGTTGTACCCGATCACTGTCACGCCGTCCGCGTCGCCCCGCCGTTATCCGTCGCAGCGGGTGCGGCGGGAACGGGAACGGGCGGTGCGGCGGCGGTATCCCAGTGATCTGACCGATGCGCAGTGGGCGTTGATCGCGCCGCTGGTCACGCCGGTGTCGGTCGGTCGGCGGGGGCGGCCGCCGTCGCATCCGATGCGGGCAATCGTCACGGCGATCTTGTATGTGGCCTGCACCGGTTGTCCGTGGCGGGCCCTGCCGCGGGAGTTCCCGCCCCCGGGGACGGTGTACTGGTGGTTCGCTCGATGGCGCGATGACCACACGTTGATGCGTCTGCACGACCGGTTGCGGGAGCAGTGCCGTACCGCCGCTGGACGGCACGCGCATCCCAGCGCCGGAGCGATCGATTCTCAGTCGGTGCGCGCCGCGGACACCGTGCCCCGACACAGCCGCGGTTTCGACGTCGCGAAGAAGGTCAACGGCCGTAAACGTCACATCGTCGTGGACACCATGGGCCTGCTCCTGGCCGTCATGATCACCGGCGCGCACGTCAACGACCGCACCATCGCCCGTGACCTGCTCTGGCGCACCCGGCTGTTCCACCCCCGCCTACGCCTGCTCTGGGCAGACGGCGGCTACATCGGCACCCTGAGCACCTGGGCCCGCCACGCCCTCGACCTCACCGTGCACCTGGTCCACAAACTCCCCGGACAACACACCTTCGTCGTGCTGCCCCGCCGCTGGGTCGTCGAACGCACCTTCGCCTGGATCAGCAAGAAACGCCGCTGCGTCCGCGACTACGAACACCTACCCACAAGCCACGCCGCCTTCGTCACCTGGGCCATGATCCACGTCATGGTCACCCGCCTGGCCCGACACACGAAACCGGCCCAGGCAACCCACACCTGAGCCGGAATCTCAAACACTCACTAAGAAGGGGCCCCTCCTCTACGCCAGGCGTTAAGAAGGGGCCCTTCCTTACACCCTCAGAAGGTGTGCTCGGCCGCGGGGAAATCGCCGCCGCGTACCTCGTCGGCGAACCGGCGGGTGGCGTCGGTGAGCGCACCCGCCAGGTCGGCGTAGCGCTTCACGAAGCGGGGCGCCCGGCCGGTCCGCAGCCCGGCCATGTCCTGCCACACCAGCACCTGCCCGTCGGTGTCCGGGCCGGC
>NZ_JBFAVI010000346.1:0-1499 GCF_040679695.1 Micromonospora sp. NPDC052213 | reverse complement strand
CCTCGACGTGGTGGCGCGGGACGAGGCGGCGCGGGTGCGGGCCACCGTGCGCCTCCAGGCGATGCTCTCCCGGCTCGGCCAGGAGAGCGGTGGCATCTGTCAGCTCCCGGCGCAGCTCCGGAGCCAGTTCGTCGTCCGGATTGGCGTCCAGCCAGCGACGCAGGTTCAGCCAGTGCGCGGCGGCGTACCGGTCCCAGCTGTCCTGGTCGGCGAGGACCATCTCGACCAGGTCCCAGCCGCACTCGCCGAAGAGCCGGACCAGACCGGGCAGATCCTGGAACTCGTCCCGGGACCGGGCGTGCGACCCGGTGACGGCCTCCTCGTCCGGCGGGTCACGCCGCCAGTAGGGCTCCCCGACGAGCGCCATGCCGCCCGGCCGCAGCGCCCGGCCGAGCAGCTCCAGCGTGCCCGGCACCCCGTCGCCGATCCAGGTGGCGCCGACGCAGGCGGCCACGTCGACCGGCCGCTCCGGCGAGTACGCAGCCGCGTCGCCGTGCACGAAACGTACCCGGTCGGTGACGCCGAGTTCGGCGGCGCGTTCCCGGGCGGCGGCGGTGAAGGCGCTGCTGATGTCGACGCCGGTGCCGGTGATCCCGTGGTCGCGGGCCCAGGTGCAGAGCAGCTCGCCCTTGCCGCTGCACAGATCGAGCAGCTCGTCACCGGGGCGCAGCCGGATCGCGCGGCCCAGCGTGGCCAGCTTGACGTCGTCGAACGGGTTGAGGATCCGCAGGTCGCCCTCGCGGATGGTGAACTGGCGCGGCAGGTCCGGTGCTGTCATCCGGGGAGCGTCCCGCCGTACGGCCGACGGTGGCAACCAATTTGCGTCTGTGCTGCTCCGGGTCTCCTGCGGTACGGTCACGGCATGGTGGTCGAGGAACACTGGTGGAACGGCGTCAGCAACCCTCGCGGACGGCGCGACGTCTACATCCGCACCGACGGAAGCCAGTGGCAGGTCCAGGCGCAGATCGGTGGGGCCAGCGGCCGGTCCCGCATCCAGCAGTGCCCGAGCCGCGGCTCGGCGAGCATCCTCGCCGGGGCGTGGCGGGCGAGCGGCTCCGGCTGGCGGGCGATGCCCCGCTGACCGCGCGCTCAGTCACGAGGCCCGTGCACCGCGCGATCGACGGGTGGCCCGGCGGCGTGAAACCGTCGTGAAACCGCGCTGATCCCGCCGGCCGCGACGGTTGCGGGCATGACGACGACGAATTTTCCCGGCGCGATGGTCGAGGTGTCCGGGCTGCGCAAGGCGTACCGGAGACAGGTCGTGCTCGACGGTGTCGACCTGCGCGTACCCGAGGCCACCGTGTTCGCCCTGCTCGGCCCGAATGGCGCCGGCAAGACCACCACCGTGCAGATCCTCTCCACACTGATCCGCGCCGACGCCGGCACCGTCCGGGTCGCCGGCCACGACGTGACCGCCGAACCGGATCGGGTACGCGCCGCGATCGGCGTGACCGGCCAGTTCTCCGCCGTCGACGCGCTGCTCACCGGCGCGGAGAACC
>NZ_JBFAVI010000345.1:0-1525 GCF_040679695.1 Micromonospora sp. NPDC052213 | reverse complement strand
ATCGGCCGTGAGATCTCCGTGGCGTTGCGCGACGTCCCCGAGGGCACCCCGGTCATCGTGAAGGTCCTGCCATGACCCGGCCGGATCCCGCCGTCGGCGCCCCGACACCGGGCCGGTCGGCGGCTCCGAGGCGCTCCGCCCACCACCCGTCCCCGCGCCACGGCGGCCCCCACCGTCTCCGGCGGGGGCCGCTGCGGCGACGCTCGGTGGAGCCGGTCAGCACCAGCCGTTGACCGCGCCGTTCACGCCGGTCCACAGGAAGGCGTCGGAGACCCAACTGCCGTCGCTGAGCCGGTTCCACAGCGACGTGGTGCCGTACCGGCCGGTGTGGCTGGTGCCGTTGGCGGAGCAGGAGATGGTGACCGTCGCGCCGTCACCCACCGAGCCGAGCACGGCGTAGCCGGTGCCGGGGCCGGACCGCTTGTTCACCGTGCCCCCGCCGTTGGCGTCGACCACCGCCTGGTTGAAGCCCAGCGCGCCGTAGTTGTAGATCGCGCCACCGGCGCCCCGCCAGGTCGAGCCGTGCCGCGCCCCGCCCTGGTAGGCCGAGGCGCCGTTTTCGAACACCCACTTGCCGAGGCCGTGGCCGGCGATGGGCACGTAGGCGCTGTTCTGCCGGAGCCCGAAGTGGACGTGCCGGCCGTACGCGGCCCCGCCGCAGGTGACGTCGGTGCCCGTGTAGCCCAGGTAGGCGCCCTGGCCGACCGCCGTGCCGTTGGCCGAGATGTTGCTCCACAGGTGGTAGTAGTCGGTGGAGTAGCCGCGGTCGTGGATCACCCGGATCCACCCCCGGCACATCGTGTACGCCGTGCCGGCCCGGGCCGCGCGGACCACCTGGTCGCCGCCCGCGAGGTCGATCGAGCTGTACGGCGTCTCGTAGCCGCCCCAGCCGTGCGGGCCGCTGGTCAGCGTCCAGGTCTGGCCGACCGCGAACGGCAGGGCCATGCCGGTCCGGTAGTCGCCGCCCGCGTACATCGTGCCCGGGCTGCGGGTGAGGACGTCCTTCTCCTGCTTGCCGACCAGGGGCGACTCGGCGGCCAACTCGCCGAACTCCGCCTCGCCGTCGAAGCTCACCTGCCACCCGCCGGCCTCGGCGCGGGCGATGAAGATCGCGCCGGTCGGGTGGACGTCCTCCTCGTGGCCGGTGAGGGCGACGGCGGTGCCGAAGGCCCAGCGGCCGCTCTTTCGGGTGACGGTGACCCGGGTGTCGGGCTCCTCGGCGTGCGCCTCGCCGGCGACCCGGGCCTGCCCGAGCAGCTTGACGGTCACGGCCTGCTCGACGCTCGCCCGGGCCGGGTCCGGCGTGGGCGCGGCGGCGTGCGCAGCGGTGCCCGCGACCAGGAGTTCCGTCGCCAGGAGGGCCGTGGCTATGCCGGCCCATCGTCTGATGTGCACCATTGACGACCTCTCAAATTGAAGTACATCGCTAAGTGGTGCTGACGATAGACAGAACCAAGAATATTGTCTACATGTTGACACGCTTGCAATGAAGGTATGTTTCGGCCCGCCGGCCGCGTCGGCGAGG
>NZ_JBFAVI010000344.1:0-1650 GCF_040679695.1 Micromonospora sp. NPDC052213 | reverse complement strand
CGACACAGCGCGCCGGGGCGGCGGTCGCCCGGCGCGCTGTGTCGTCGTGGGTCAGGCCGCGATCAGCCGACCGCGGCCATGATCTCGTCGCTGACGTCGAAGTTCGCGTAGACGTTCTGCACGTCGTCGCAGTCCTCCAGGACGTCGATCAGCTTGAAGATCTTGCGCGCGCCCTCCTCGTCGAGGGGGACGTTGACGCTCGGGATCAGCGACGACTCGGCCGACTCGTACTCGATGCCGGCGTCCTGGAGCGCGGTGCGCACCGCGACCAGGTCGGTCGGCTCGGAGACCACCTCGAACGCCTCGCCCAGGTCGTTGACCTCCTCGGCGCCGGCGTCGAGGACCGCCATCATCACGTCGTCCTCGGTCGTCTCGGCCTTGGGGACGATCACCACGCCCTTGCGGGAGAACATGTACGACACCGAGCCCGCGTCGGCGAACGAGCCGCCGTTGCGGGTCAGCGCGGTGCGCACCTCGGTGGCCGCGCGGTTGCGGTTGTCGGTCAGGCACTCGATGAGCAGCGCCACGCCGTTCGGGCCGTAGCCCTCGTACATGATGGTCTGGTAGTCGGCGCCGCCGGCCTCCAGGCCGGAGCCGCGCTTGACGGCGCGGTCGATGTTGTCGTTCGGGACCGAGTTCTTCTTGGCCTTCTGGATGGCGTCGTAGAGCGTGGGGTTGCCTGCGGGATCGCCGCCGCCGGTCCGCGCGGCGACCTCGACGTTCTTGATGAGCTTGGCGAACATCTTGCCGCGCTTGGCGTCGATGACCGCCTTCTTGTGCTTGGTCGTCGCCCACTTTGAGTGGCCGGACATCTGTTACCTCCGTTGCTACCCGCCGTCTGCATCGACCGCACCGCGCACGCCCCGCTCCCGCCGGCGCACGCGGTGGTGCCGGTCAGCCCTGGTGGAAGCCGTGACGGGCAGATGGCCCTGCCGAATCTCGGCAATCCTACCGACGCCCGGCGGCCCGCTGTCACCGCGCCGCGCCTCGCCGCCACGCCCCGACCGCCCGGACCAGGACAGACGGGGCGAAAACACGGCACGGCTCGCCGCCGCTCAGCGCGACGCCCGGACCAGCTCCACGAAGTACGCGTGCACGCGCGCGTCGCCGGTCAGTTCGGGATGGAACGAGGTGGCCAGCAGGTTGCCCTGCCGGACCGCCACGATCCGCCCGGCGGCCGGGCCCTCGGTCACCGTGCCGAGCACCTCGACGCCGTCGCCGACCCGCTCGACCCACGGTGCCCGGATGAACACCGCGTGGAACGGCCCGCCCTCGACGCCGGTGATCGCCACCGGCGCCTCGAACGAGTCGACCTGCCGCCCGAACGCGTTGCGCCGCACGGTCATCTCGATGCCGGCGAAGCCGCGCTGGTCGGGCCGACCGTCGAGGACCTCGGTGGCCAGCATGATCATGCCGGCGCACGAGCCGTAGACCGGCATCCCGCCGGCGATCCGCTTGTCGATCGGCTCGCGCATCTCGAAGATGTCGGCGAGCTTGCTGATCGTGGTGGACTCGCCCCCGGGGATCACCAGCCCGTCCACCGCGTCCAACTCCTGCGCCCGCCGCACCGGGCGGGCGTCCGCGCCCGCCGCGGCGAGGGCGGCGACGTGCTCGCGCACGTCGCCCTGGTGCGCGGGCACTCCGTTCACG
>NZ_JBFAVI010000343.1:0-1711 GCF_040679695.1 Micromonospora sp. NPDC052213 | reverse complement strand
CGCCCACCGGCCGGTGTTGTCGGCGCGCGAGACCGAGGTGCTGATCCAGTGGTTCCAGTCGCAGTCCAAGGAGTTCGTGGCTCAGCGTCTGGGGAGTGGCGGGCGACGGGCTCAGCTGCTGCCGTCCTTGGTGCGGGCGGTGGTTGTTGAAGTGGTCGACGTACTCGCCGACAACGGCGAGGGCATGTCGTTCGTGGTAGATCAGCAGCCGGTCGGCGCATTCCAGAGTGCACCTGACGGGCAGCATCCACCGTCGGGGCTGGACGTGGAAGGCTTTCCCGGCGCGGCGGGGGTACGCGCTCGACGTCGATGCCGAGCCGAGACCGGAGTACCGGGACCCCTTGGGCGGGCAGACCTCAACTCGGCCTCGCTGATCAGCTGCCTGGCAAGTTCAAGGACGCCGCCCATGGCGGGGCAACAGGCCATTACGCAGAGAACCATTGGCGTTCTTGACAGTCTCGGCCCCGTTGGGACACCCTTTGGGCCAGATCGCGCCCGAACCTCCGTGGCTCATGACCGTGCAGCTGCAAGGTAGACATTCCAAATTCCGTGCCGATCGTAGACACAAGGAGGTCCATTTGCGTCGCGATATCGCAGTCAGCTTGGCTGCGCTTGTCGCCGTGCTCGGAATCCTGATTCCTCAGGAGTCCGCACTCGCCGGCAATGGCGCACCGTTCAAGCTACCTTACCGGGCTGGACATGCGTACACCATTACCCAGACGCCCGGAAGCGGCTATTCTCACAACGACGGCTATAATCGGCATGCCGTTGACTTCGCCATGCCGCAAGGCACCCCGATTGTCGCCTCGGCGGCCGGCACCGTCTACTACGAGGGATGGAGCGCCGGCGGAGGCATCATCGCCTTGATCGACCACGGCAACAACCGTTGCTCTCAGTACGCTCATCTCAGCGCCACCATCGTCAACAGAGGGCAATTGGTGGCGCAGGGGCAGCATATCGGCACGTCCGGCGCTACCGGAAACGTGACCGGCCCACATCTTCACTGGAATATCGTCTACTGCGATTCTCAGCTCAGCCGCGAAATCCCCAATACCGTGGAGACCGGCACCAACTATCCCACGGGCACCGCACCCGTGAGCCAGAACCGCCTTTCCGCCGGCCTGCCCGGGGCTGACGGCGAACGGGTTTCGGACTTCAGTGGTGACGGTGTCGCCGATGTCCTGGGAGTCGCTGCCAACGGTGACTTCTGGTACTACCCGCACAGCGGAGCCGGCCTCGGCAACCCGGTCGGAATCGGACACGGCTGGGCGACCTTCAAGCACGTCATGGCTGCGGACTGGAGCGGTGACGGTGCCGCCGACGTCCTAGGAGTCGATTCTTCAGGGAGGCTACTGTACTACCCGAACAACAGCTACAAACTGTCTGGCTACACGCAGATCGGACACGGCTGGGCGACCTTCAAGCACGTCATGGCCGCGGACTGGAGCGGTGACGGTGCCGCCGATGTCCTAGGAGTCGATGCGAACGGAAACCTCTGGTACTACCCGCACAGCGGAGCCGGCCTCGCCAATCCGGTCAGGATCGGACACGGCTGGGCGACCTTCAAGCACGTCATGGCTGCGGACTGGAGCGGTGACGGTGCCGCCGACGTCCTTGGAGTCGATGCGAACGGAAACCTCTGGTACTACCCGCACAGCGGAGCCGGCCTCGCCAATCCGGTCAGGATCGGACACGGCTGGGCGACCTTCAA
>NZ_JBFAVI010000342.1:0-1735 GCF_040679695.1 Micromonospora sp. NPDC052213 | reverse complement strand
GTGGGTGCGACGTAGTCGACGTCGAGGTCGGGGCGTTGGGAGCCGGGTTCTGGTAGGGCCCGGCGGTCGATCTTTCCGGTGCCGCCGACGGGGAACCGGTCGAGGGTCATGATGACGGCGGGGACCATGTAGGCGGGCAGTGCGGTCGCGGCGTGGGCGCGTAGTTCGCTCACTATCGGGGTGTGGCCGTCGCGGCCGGTCACGTAGCCGACCAGCCGGGCGACGCCCTGGTCCTCCCGGCGCACCACCACTGCACCACTCACGTGCGGGTGGTGGGCCAGCACCGCTTCGATCTCGCCCAGCTCGATGCGGATGCCGTTGACTTTGACCTGGTGGTCCATGCGGCCGAGGATTTCCAGCGCCCCGGTGGCGTTCCACCGGCCCAGGTCGCCCGTGCGGTAGGCGAGGCCGCCGCCGTACGGGTCGGTGACGAAGCGTTCGGCCGTCAACTCCGGGCGGTTCAGATAACCGTCAGCCACCCCGGATCCGGTGATGAGGATTTCGCCGGGGACGCCCATGGGGACGAGGTTCAACTGCGGGTCGACGACGCGGATCTGCCGGTTGGGCATGGGCCAGCCGATGGGCACGTACGCGCCGCCCCAGCCGGCGCTGGCGTCGTACCAGGTGCAGGCGACGGACGCCTCGGCCGGACCGTACGCGTTGATCAGGCGGGCGCCGGCGGCCAGCCAGCGTTGGGCCATGCGGGGTGGGATCGGCTCACCGGCGAGGGTCACGCAGGACATGCTCGGGCAGTCCGCCGGGTCGACCGCGGCCAGGTTGGTGGGCGGGCAGAACGCGTGGGTGACCTGCTCCTTGGCGATGAGTTCGGTGAGTCGGCGCGCGTCGAGCAGGTCGTCACGGGAAGACACCACGACGCGTGCGCCGGAGGTCAGCGCGGTGAAGACCTCGCCCAGGGCCACGTCGAACACGGGCGCGCAGCAGTGCAGCATCCGGCTGTCCGGGCCGACCGCGCACTCCTCGCGCATCCACGCCAGGAAGTTCGTCAGCCTGTCGTGGGAGAGCACCACGCCCTTCGGGGTACCCGTCGACCCCGAGGTGTAGATCACGAACGCGGGCGCCGAGGCGTCGACCACCGGCAACCCGACCGGGTCGCCGGCCCGCACCGTGTCCCAGTCGTCGTCCAACGCCACCACCCGCACCCCGTCGACCCGGGGAATCCGCGGGGACACCTCACCGACGGTCAACACCACCCGAGCGCCGTGGTCGGCCAGCAACACCCGCATCCGCTCCGCCGGCCAGGCCACGTCCATCGGCGTGTACGCCGCCCCCGCCCGCAACACCCCCACCATCGCGATCAGGGACCACAGGCTGCGGTCCAACGCCAACGACACCACGTCACCGGCGCCCACACCCACCGACCGCAGGTACCCCGCCAGCGCCTCCGACCGGCGCGCCAGTTCCCCGTACGTCAGCACCTCGTCGCCGGCGGCACCCGCCACCGCCTCCGGCGTCCGCTCCGCCCACCGCAGCACCAACTCGTGAATCGGCGCTCCGGGCACCTGACGCACCGGCCCCCGCCCCCACGCCAACAACCGCTCGCGCTCCACATCGGTGACCAACGGCAACGCCCACAGGCCGACCTCGGGCTCCCGTACCCCCGCCGAGGTCAACACCACGACCTGGTCCAGCAGGCCCCGCACCCAGTCCGTGGAGAATGCTTCGGCCGCGTAGTCGATCCGCAGCCCGGATCCGTCGGAGGCCACACTCACCGCCA
>NZ_JBFAVI010000341.1:0-1746 GCF_040679695.1 Micromonospora sp. NPDC052213 | reverse complement strand
CGCTGTGCGGCCCAACGCCCGTCAGTCTGGTGGCGGGGGAAGAGTCTGTCCGGGCGATCGTCTGGCGAGCCGACGCGTGATCTTGGCTCGGCCGGTGAGCCTGCGCCAGAGAGGAAGGCGCTGCGGTGGTCCGGGCCTACCAGTGTTCAGGCGGTCACGGATGCGCTCCAGGTCCTCATCCTCGACCGGACCGGTGTCGGTGAGCGCGACGGCAGCCTCCGAGGTGCGGGACCCCTCTGGGGGTGTGGCGGTGCCGACGAATCGGGCTTCTGGCGAGACGACGTGGTTCCACTGTTGCTCCCATCGGGAGAGATCCGCTGTTGCGCCGCCGCATTGGCCGACGATGGACAGCACCACCGGCAGAGTGGGCTGGCTGCGGCCGGTGAGGACCTCCCATTCGGGGGATCCCGCGCGGCCTGTGGTCCGGGAGATGGTTCTCTGACGCCAGTTACGGATGTCCATGTTTCTGTCGGTGATGAGGTCCAGCAGCGAGGCAACGATGTCGTGCACGGTCCGTGCCTGGTCGAGGCTGCGCGGGCACGCCAGGGTCCGCTCGGTGCGGGTGAAGGTGACCACCGTGCTGTCGTCGTCTTCGTCAACCCGGGGTGCGAGTACTACGGTCTCGATCTTGGGCGGCAGTAAGGTGGCCTCGCTTGATTCGGTCGCGCTGCGGTTCTCGCCCTCGCGGTGCAGCTTCTCGGCGATCTTGTGGAAGGCGCGGCACTGACTGCGGTCCTCGTCGGTGACGATGCCCCCGCACAGCGTCACCGCCTGGAGGAACTGCTCCACGCATGGCCACCCGCGGTAGGTGCCGTCGGCCATGGTGGACAGCGTGTTCGGCTTGACGTGGACCTGCTTGGCCAGTCGTGCGTAGGGGATGTCTCCCTTGAGCTCGCGCAGCTTCAGTGCCAGCTGCTTGGCGGGCTTGCGATCGCTGATCGGTTTCATGTGTCGCCCCATTGCGACTGCTCCTGGTCATGCCCGGGGCGGCAGCGCCGCCAGATGCGACAGGATCGGGCGGCCGGGGGTCACGGCCGACCGGGTGGCCTGTACGGCCGTGGCGGTGATGGCCGCCGACGTCAGGACGCACACCTCGACCGGGAAGCCCACGAGCAGCATCGCCAGGGCGATGCCGTAGGTGCCCATGACGAGGAGAACCAGGATCAACCAGCGGTGTTGCCGATCGGGGTCGTCGAGGTGAGGTAGACAGGTGGCAGCTGGCACGGGGGTGGTCCTTTCACAGAAGGACGCCCCGGGGGCTGTCCTAGCCCACGGGGCGCCCGATCGGGTTCAGGCTGGCGGCGGCCCCAGCGAGCCCGAAGCTGACTGTCATCAGCTCACGCTCGGCCGCACGCTTGTATGAAGCCTATGCACCCACTCCGTCGCCTTCCGGCATCTTTCATGTCCAGAATGGTCAAATATTTTTCAGTTGATCTCGGCGGTTGGGGGAAGCCCTCGTTTGTTCGACGCCCCGTGGACCACCCGATCGGCGTGAAATTTGTCAACATCAGCCGTCCGGTGTGGCGGTTGTGGGTCCCGGCGCGTTGTACTTGTCATATCGCCCGACAATGCAACCGAACAACTTACGGTGAGTGAGATATCGGGGTTACGAACTCCCGGCTCGGTCCGAAAGGGTTCAGGCGAGCGGGGTGGGGGTCTCCCGCTGTCACGGGACCCCGGCGCAGGCCACGTCGGCGATCGTCGTGTCCTACTACTGGCACTTCGTCGACGTCGTGTGGATCGGGC
>NZ_JBFAVI010000340.1:0-1794 GCF_040679695.1 Micromonospora sp. NPDC052213 | reverse complement strand
TGGCCGGCGACCGGAGTTCCGGTCGCCGGCCCCTGTCGCACGTCAGCGGCGGATGCCCGCCCAGTCGTGGTGTCGCCGAACGGTGGAGAGGATGAAGTCGACCACCCGACGGGAGGTGTCCGGGACCCGGTAGTCGACCGGGCACGGCACCCCCTGGGCGGCGACCTGGTCCACGGTCACCTCGACCGCCTCGACCACGCCCTGCGGGTCGAGCCCGGTCATGATGATCCCGCCGGCGTCCAACGCCTCGGGACGCTCGATCGACTCGCGCAGCGTCACGGCGGGGAAGCCGAGGATCGCGGCCTCCTCGCTGATCGTGCCGCTGTCGGAGAGCGTGCAGTAGGCCCTGGTCTGGAGGTGCACGTAGTCGAAGAGGCCGAACGGCTCGTGGAACGCGATCCCCTCCAGGGCGGTCGCGTCCGGCGCCAACGCCTCCAACCGCTTGCGGGTACGCGGGTGCGTGGAGACCAGCACCGGATACCCCCACCGGTCACGGACCGCCCTGAGGCAGTCGAGCAGACGCTGGAGGCGGGCCGGCTGGTCGACGTTCTCCTCGCGGTGCGCGCTGACCACGAAGTACCGGCCGGGCGCGAGGTCGAGCTGTCGCAGGACCGCCGACGCGGCGATGTCCGACCGGTAGTGCTCCAGCACCTCCCGCATGGGCGAGCCGGTGTGCAGGATCCGGCGCGGGTGCAGCCCCTCGGCCAGCAGGTTGCGCCGGGCGTGCTCGGTGTAGACCAGGTTGAAGTCGGCGACGTGGTCGACCAGCCGCCGGTTCGTCTCCTCCGGGACGTTCAGGTCGAAGCAGCGGTTGCCGGCCTCCATGTGGTAGACCGGCACCCGCATCCGCCGGGCCATCAGTGCGGCGATGCAACTGTTGGTGTCGCCGAGCACGAGCAGCGCGTCCGGCCGCGTCTCGGCGACGACCGTTTCCATGCCGACCAGCACGCCGCCCAGCACGCGACCGAGCGACGAGGTGTCCACCCGCAGGAACCGGTCCGGCTCGCGCAGCCGCAGCTCCTTGAAGAAGACGTCGGAGAGCGTGCTGTCCCAGTTCTGCCCCGTGTGCACCAGCAGGTGGTCCACCGTGTCGTCGAGCCGGGCGATCACCCGGGACAACCGGATGATCTCGGGTCGGGTGCCGACCACCGTCATGATCCGGGTCATGCCCGTCCTCTCTCTGCTGCCAGCTTGGTCATGATGTCCTCGAACTGGTCCACGCCCACCCGCAGCGACATGCGCTCCTGGTAGACGCGCCGGGCCCGCAGACCCAGCTCCGCCCGGGTCGCCGGGGACTCGGCCGCCGCGACGGAGAACCGCGCGGCGAGCGCCCGCCAGTCCCCCGGCGGGGAGACCAGCCCGACGCCGGTCGAGCGGACCAGTTCCGCCGCCTCGCCACCCACGGAGGCGATCACCGGGGAGCCGCACGCCAGGGCGGCCTGCAGCTTCGACGGGATGCTGCCGCGCAACGCGGGCAGGTCGCGCAGGCAGACGAGCTGCCAGTCCGCGGCGGCGTACAACTCGGCCATCTGCTCGGCGGGGCGCCGGCCGACGAAGCGGACGTTGTCGGCGCCGAGGTCAGCGGCGAGCCGCCGGGCGGCGTCCTCGCCGGCGCCGGAGCCGACCAGCACCAGGTCGACCCGGTCGCGGGCGGCGGCCGCCGCCCGGATCGCGGTCTCGATGCCCTGCAACAGTCCGATGTTGCCGGCGAACATGACGGTGCAGCGCCCCCGGTGCCCGAGCACCGCGCGGGCCTCGTCCGTCGCCGGCACCGGCCGGAACAGCGCGTCGTCG
>NZ_JBFAVI010000339.1:0-1819 GCF_040679695.1 Micromonospora sp. NPDC052213 | reverse complement strand
TGTGCGTCGACCAGGGACCCTTGCACACGCGGGCGTCAGCCCTTGACGGCGCCGGCCACCAGGCCCGAGACCATCCGCCGCTGCACCAGCAGGAAGAAGATGATCACCGGCAGGGTGAACAGCGTGGAGGCGGCCATCACGGGCCCCCAGGCGGTGTCGTCGCGGCCGAAGAAGAACGTCATCGCGACCGGCAGGGTGTAGCTCTCCTGGTCGTTGATGAAGGTCAGCGCGAAGATCAGCTCGTTCCAGGCGGTGATGAACGAGAAGATGCTCGTCGCCACCAGGCCGGGGGCCACCAGCGGGAAGAGGACCTTCCGGAAGGTCTGCGCCCGGCTCGCCCCGTCGATGGCGGCGGCCTCCTCCAGCTCCTTCGGCACGGCGGCGACGAAGCCCCGCAGCATCCAGACCGCGAACGGCAGCGAGAAGCCGAGGTAGGTGAGGATCAGGCTGGGCAGGGTGTTGTAGAGCCCGAGCCGCTGGATCATCAGGAACAGCGGGATGACCAGCGCCTCCAGCGGGATCATCTGCACCACCAGCAGCATGATCAGGAACGACGTCCGCAGCTTGAACCGGAACCGGGCCACGGCGGTGGCGGCGAGCAGCGCGACCAGGCCGCTGAGCAGCACCGTGGAGACCGCGACCAGCGCGCTGTTGAGGAAGAAGTCGGCGAAGGTCACGCCCGGGATCAGGTTGCCGGTGAGGATCTGCCGGTAGTGCTCCAGCGTCGGCTCGGACGGCACCGGCCGGGGCGTGGACGAGAAGATCTCCGAACTCGGCTTCAGCGAGGTGGCGATCATCCAGTAGACCGGGAACGCGGCGAAGAGCGCGACCAGCAGCCCCGCGCCGTTGAGGGCGATCCGCTTCACGCCTGCACCGCCTCCACGTCGCGTCACGCGTCCTCCTCCTGCTTGAGCACCATGCGGACGTAGAGGCCGGTCACCACCAGCAGGATCAGGGTGAGGATAACCGCGATCGCCGCGCCGAGGCCGTACTTGGGCGGGGGCGAGAACGCCTCCGCGTACGAGTAGATGGAGAGCATGAACGTCGGCCGGTCCTGCGTGCCGCCGGCCAGCACGAACTGCTGGGTGAAGACCTTGAAGTCCCAGATGGTGGAGAGCACGATCAGGATCCCGAACACCGGCCGCAGCAGCGGGAAGGTGATCTTCCAGAACACCGTCCACGGCCCGGCGCCGTCGACCCGCGCCGCCTCGTGCAGCTCGCTCGGCACGCTCTTCAGCCCGGCCAGCACGCTCACCGCGATGAACGGGAACGAGTGCCAGACCACCACCAGGGTCAGGATCGAGAAGAACAACAGAGGCGAGTTGAACCAGCCGTAGCCGGTCCAGTCGCTGCGCCCGAAGAGGCTCTGCGAAAGCCCGTCGGGCAGCGCGTTGAACAGCCAGGTGACCAGGCCACTGGTGTCGTCGAAGATCCACTTCCAGACGATCGTGCCGGTCAGCGCCGGGGTGGCCCAGGCGAGCATCACGCAACTGGCGACGAAGGTGGCCATCCGCTTGCCGAGCCGGTTGAGCAGCAGCCCGACCAGGGTGCCCAGGATCATGGTGAGCACGACGTTGGCGGCGGCGAAGAGGACGGTGTTGCGCAGCACCGTCAGGAAGAACGGGTCGCCGAGGATCTCGGTGTAGTTGCCGAGCCCCACCCACGGCCACTCGCGGTCACCGCGCAGTTGGCGGACGTTGTTGAGCTGGTGGAAGGACATCACCACCACCTGGCCGAGCGGCCAGAGCAGCAGCACGCCGATGATCACCAGGCAGGGCAGGAGCAGCAGGTAGGGCAGGCGGTCCACCCGGCGGCGCCC
>NZ_JBFAVI010000338.1:0-1858 GCF_040679695.1 Micromonospora sp. NPDC052213 | reverse complement strand
CGAGGCGGGTGGGCGCGGCGTGGGCTGCGCCGGTGGCGACTACGGGGATACCGGGTCCGGTCGCGGTGGCCCTGGTCGACGGCCCGGTCGCCGAGGCGGGACCGCAGGCGGTGGACGTCGACCTGGCGGTGAGTGTGGCCTCCGACGGATCCGGGCTGCGGATCGACTACGCGGCCGAAGCATTCTCCACGGACTGGGTGCGGGGCCTGCTGGACCAGACCGTGATGCTGACGTCGGCCGGGATCCGGGAACCCGAGATCCCGCTGTCGGGGTTGCCGTTGTTGGGTGCGGCCGATCGCGATCGACTGCTCGCGTGGGGCCGGGGCCCGGTCCGGCCGGTGCCGGACGAGCCGATCCACGACCTGGTGCTGGCGTGGGCCCGCCGGACCCCGGAAGCGGTCGCGGGCGTCGCCGACGGCGAGGTCCTCACGTACGGGGAACTGGCGCGCCGATCGGACCTGCTGGCCCGTCACCTGCGGTCGGCCGGCGTCGGCGTCGGGGACGTGGTGTCGCTGGCGCTGGACCGCAGCATGTGGACCCTCGTCGCCACCCTGGCGGTCCTGCGGGCGGGGGCGGCGTACACGCCGATGGACGTGGCCTGGCCGGCGGAGCGGATGCGGATGCTCCTGGCCGACCACGGCGCCCGGGTCGTACTCACCGTCGGCGAGGTCGCCCCGCGCATCCCCCGGCCTGACGGCGTACGGGTGGTCGCCCTCGACGACGACTGGCCGACGGTGGAGGCGACCGGACCTGTCGACCTGCCGGTGGTGGACGCCTCCGGGCCGGCGTTCGTGATCTACACGTCGGGATCGACCGGGAAGCCGAAGGGCGTGGTGTTGACCCATGCCATGTTGACGAACTTCCTCACCTGGATGCGCGAGGAGTGCGCGGTCGGCCCGGACAGCCGGATGCTGCACTGCTGCGCCCCCGTGTTCGACGTGGCCCTGGGCGAGATCTACACCGCGCTGACCTCCGGCGCGCGCGTCGTGGTCTGTTCCCGTGACGACCTGCTCGACGCCCGCCGGTTGACGGATCTGATCGCCAAGGAGCAGACCAGCCACGCGTTCTGCCCGCCCACCAACCTCGCCGCGGTCGACCCGGCCGACTGCCCGAGCATGTCCTGCGTGACCCTCGCCGGTGAGCCGATCCCACCCCGCATGGCCCAACGCTGGCTGGCCGCCGGCGCCCGCCTGATCAACGCGTACGGTCCGGCCGAGGCGTCCGTCGCCTGCACCTGGTACGACGCCGGCGCCGGCTGGGGCGGCGCGTACGTGCCCATCGGCTGGCCCATGCCCAACCGGCAGATCCGCGTCGTCGACCCGCAGTTGAACCTCGTGCCCATGGGCGTCCCCGGCGAAATCCTCATCACCGGGAAGGGCGTCGCCGACAGCTACCTCCACCGCCCCGAACTGACCGCACAACGGTTCGTCACCGACCCGTACGACGGTGGGGTCGCCTACCGCACGGGCGACCTGGGCCGGTGGAACGCCACCGGAGCGCTGGAAATCCTCGGCCGCATGGACCACCAGGTCAAAGTCAACGGCATCCGCATCGAACTCGGCGAAATCGAGGCCGTCCTCGAACAACACCCCGACGTCGGCACCGCCGTCGTCGTCCGCCGGGAGGACCAGGGCGTCGCCCGGCTGGTCGGCTACGTGACCGGCCGCGACGGCCGCACCCCGATAGTGAGCGAGCTACGCGCCCACGCCGCGACCGCGCTGCCCGCCTACATGGTCCCGGCCGTCATCATGACCCTCGACCGCTTCCCCGTCGGCGGCACCGGAAAGATCGACCGCCGGGCCCTACCAGAACCCGGCTCCCAACGCCCCGACCTCGACGTCGACTACGTCGCACCCAC
>NZ_JBFAVI010000337.1:0-1957 GCF_040679695.1 Micromonospora sp. NPDC052213 | reverse complement strand
AATGTCCCTTCTCGCCCCGGGGGTCGCTGGGGGTGGGGGGCCGCGGGTCCCGCCCGGCCCGCCCGCCCGCCCCGGGGGCCCCGGGGCGCCCGCGGCGCGTCGGCGGTGGAAGTCATGTCGGACATTGTCCCCGAACCTAGGCGGTCCCGGCCAACTCGGGTTCACCCGCCGGCGCCGGCGCCGCCACCGGGGCCGCGGCGCGGCCGGGCATCCAGCGCAGCACCACGAGGATGCCGACGGCGGCGACCGCTGCGGCGAGCCCCGCCGCCCAGTGCATCGCGGCCACGAAGGCGTCGTCGGCCACCGCGATCAGCTGCGGCGCCGCCGGCCCGAGCTGACCCGCCGCGGCGTACGCGCCGGAGATCGACTCGCCGGCCGCCTCGCGCGCCCCGGCGGGCAGGTCCCGCAGCGCGGAGTCGACGTCGGCCCGGTAGACCGCGGAGAGCACCGACCCGAGCACCGCCACGCCGAGCGCGCCGGCCACCTGCCGGACGGTGTTGCTGACCGCCGAGCCGACCCCGGCCTTCTCCCGGGGCAGCGCCGACATGATCGACTCCGTGGCCGGGGGCATGATGTTGGCCATCCCGACGCCCTGGAGGAAGAAGAAGACCAGCACCACCCAGATCGGGGTGCTCTGGCCGACGAAGGCGAACGCGCCGAGCGCCACCACGGTCAGCGCCAGCCCGACCACGGCGACCGCCTTGCCGCCGTACCGGCGGACCATCGCCGCGCTGCGCGGGGCGAAGACGAGCTGGGCCACCGCGAAGGGAAGGAAGAGCAGGCCGGTCTCCAGCGGGCTGTAGCCGCGCACCAGTTGCAGGTAGAACGAGCTGAAGAACATCACGCCCATCGCGGCGAAGAAGATCAGCCCGACGATCGCCACCGGGGCGGCGAAGCGGGGCACCCGGAACAGCCGCACGTCCAGCGACGGGTGGTCGCTGCGCCGCTCGTACGCGACGAACCAGGCCAGCACCGCCAGGCCGCCGAGGATCGCGGCCCAGACCACCGGGCGGTCGAAGCCGTGCTCGCCGCCGTCGATGATGCCGTACGTCAGGGCGACCAGGCCGACCACCGACAGCAGCACGCCGACGACGTCGACGCGTCCCGGGTTCGGGTCCCGCGACTCGGGCACCAGGATCGCCACCAGCACCACCCCGAGCGCGACCACCGGCACGTTGATCAGGAAGACGGAGCCCCACCAGTAGTGCTCCAACAGCGCGCCGCCGAGGATCGGGCCGATCGCCACCGCCAGGCCGACCGCGCCGGCCCAGACGCCGATCGCCCGGCCCCGCTCCCGCGGGTCGAAGACGTTGGAGATGATCGAGAGCGTGACCGGCATGATGGCCGCGCCGCCCACGCCCATCAGCGCGCGGGCCGCGACGAGTTGCGCCGGGCTCTGCGCGTACGCCGACAGCGCCGACGCCAGCCCGAAGAGCACCAGGCCGATCAGCAGGAAACGCTTGCGCCCGGCGCGGTCGCCGAGCACACCGAAGGTGAACAGCAGGCCGGCGAAGACCAGGGTGTAGGAGTTGATCGACCACTCCAGCTCGCCCTGGCTCGCGCCGAGGCCGTGCACCGGGTCGGCGAGCGTACGCAGCGCGACGTTGAGGATGGTGTTGTCCAGGACGACGACGAGCAGGCTGATCACGAGCACCCCGAGGATCGCCCACCTCCTCGGATGTCCGGTGTTCTCGTGCGGTTGCATCTCTCTGGTTCTCCCCCCGGCCCCGTTTCGATACGGGTCATACTCGTATTTGGTGTCAGCGTAGGGGCTGGAGTTTCGATACGGAACCGGTTCGTTTCTTGTGTGGCCGCGGTCACGTGCGCTGTGCGGTCTTGGTGGGCGGGCTGCCGTGCGGTCGCGTTTGGGTGTTGGGTTTGCGGTGCGTGGGGTGGTGGGGGTGTGGCCCGCCGTGCCCGGCTCCGGGCGGTCAGGCTTGATCCCTGCGCCGGGCAC
>NZ_JBFAVI010000336.1:0-1997 GCF_040679695.1 Micromonospora sp. NPDC052213 | reverse complement strand
CTCACGCGCCCGGTCCCCCGCGCCGCCGGCTAACGGACCTCCTCACCACCCCGACACGCGAATGCCCCCGGTTACGACGCCGGGCCCGCCCGCCACACGCCGGGCGGCCCCGTCCTCGTGACTACGACTCAGGTCCAGCCGTCGGTCAGCACCGCCAGGACCACCGGCTGCTCACGGGGTCCGGGCACGACGTGCGTGGCCACGCGCAGCGTGCCCGACACATAGACCAGCCAACCCGACCTCGACGCCGGAGCGAGTGTCAGGGGAACGTACGTCGGCAGGTGCAGCCGCCGCAGACACCGCAGGACGGCACCCGTCCGGCACGCGGCCTGGTCGTGGCTCTCCCCCGCCAGCTCCGCCGCCTCCCGCGCCAGCGCGGCGTGCTCGGCCAGCGACCGGTCCCACTCGGCCGGGGAGGACGTCCGCACCGCCGCGACGTCACAGACCAACCGGCCGGCGCCGGTCACCTCGAGGGACACGCCGTCTGCCGTCGCCGTGACGGTGGTCGTGGCGCCCCGGTGCAGCGGACCGCCAGTGGACACGAACGCGCTCGCCGCGGCGGGTGCGACCCCGGCCGTGGGGCCCGCGACCGGTCGCACCGCGACGGCCAGCTCGACGCCGAGGAGGTCGCGGAGGGCCGTCTCGACGCACGTTGACAGCGCGGCCATGGTCGTCGGGACATCAGCCGCACCGTCGACAGGCACGGCACGGCGGGACGCGACCGCCCGGAACGGCGACCCGGCCGGCAGCCGCGACACGACTGCCGGCCGTCTCACCACGGCACCTCGATGCGCGCGTGGTCACCGCTGACGACACGGTGGCCGGCGTGTCGGTCACCGCGGCCGATCTCGGTTCCGCGACCGATGATCGAGTCCGTCAGCCGGGTCACCTGCGAGATCCTCGCACCGTCCATGACGACGGACCCGGACAGCTCGCTGCCCCGGATGAGGCAGTCACGGCCGACCGAGGTGTAGGGGCCCACGTGACTGTCCTCGATCACCGAGCCGGGGCCGATGATCGTCGGACCTTCGACATGGCTGCGAACGATCCGCGCACCCGCCGCGATGGAGACGCGGGGACCCACGGCGCTGAACGGATCGACGTCGCCACCGCGCTGCGCGTCGACGCCCTCCAGTAGACGTCGGTTGCCCGCCAGGACGTCGTCGCTGTCGGCCACGTCCTTCCAGTAGCCGGTGTACTCGCTGGCCCGTACGGCGACACCCTGGTCCACGAGCCACTGCACCGCGTCCGTGAGCTCGAGCTCGCCGCGGCGGCTGGGCCGGATGGCGTCGACGGCCACGTGGACTGCCGGGGTGAAGAAGCAGGCCCCGATGAGGGCGAGGTTGCTGCGGGGCCGCTGGGGCTTCTCCACGAGACGGACCACCCGGCCGTCCCGATCGAGTTCGACCACTCCGAAGGGCCGCGGATCGGGGACCTTCTGCACGAGGAGGTGCGCGCCGGCGCCGCCCCGTCGGAACTCCGCGGCACCGCCGCCGAGGCCGTCGGGAAGCAGGTTGTCGCCGAGGTGGAGCAGGAAGTCGTCGTCACCGAGATAACCCCGCGCGACCCGCACGGCGTGCGCGAGTCCCCGCGGCGACTCCTGAGTCAGGTAGGTGATCTCGACGTCGTTCCAGGATCCGCCCCCGAGCGCCTGCCTGATCTGCGATCCGTGGTCGCCGACCACCATGCCCACCTCGGTGATCCCGATGTCGCGGATCCCCTGTAGGACGTGCTCGAGCAACGGCCGGTTCGCCAGTGGAACCAATTGTTTGGGCAGCGAGTGGCTGATGGGCCGCAGCCGGGTACCCGAGCCGCCGGACAACACCAGAGCCTTCACGATTTCTCCCGTCGGTTCGGGCGACGTCGTCCGGCGGGGGCCGTGGTGCACGAGGACCGTGCCCCCGACGCCACGGGACGACGCACGCCGGGCCGGGTCAGGGCAGGCCGGCGGACCGGCCAGCCCGGACGCCCTGGTCAAAGCACAAGCAGGATCTTGC
>NZ_JBFAVI010000335.1:0-2002 GCF_040679695.1 Micromonospora sp. NPDC052213 | reverse complement strand
AGATCGCCGGCCCGCCGGCCGCGTCGGGGTCAGCCCGTCACGGTGATCCGGTGCAGGTGCTCGCCCGCGCCGACGAAGAGCCGCCCGTCCGGGTGCACGGCGAGGAACTCCGTCGGCTGGTCCAGCAGGTGCCGCGTCGCGCCGGTGCCGAGGTCCACCTGGACCAGCAGCCGCCCGCCGACCAGCGCGTACAGCAGGTGGCGGGGGGCGTCGTAGCCCAGCCGGCCGCGGCTGTCGGACACGCCCGGGGCGAGGGTGATCCGCCGCACCACCGCCCGGACGGCCAGGTCGACGGCGAACAGCTGCCCGCCGGCCAGCCCCCAGAGCAGGCCGGAGCGGTCGACCGCCAGCGCCGGGACGGCCCGCGCGCCCGGCACCGGGACGAACTGGAACGCCTCGCTGTCGGTGGCGACGTCCCAGCCGAAGAGCCGCGCCTCGGTCTGGGTGGGCCGGGGCACGCTGTATCCGCCGTCGACCGAGGTGCCGCCCACGATCAGGCCGTTGACGTGGGTGAGGCTGACGATCGACTGGTCGGTCACGACCGGCCGGTGCACGCGCGCCGCGCCGGTGGCCTTGTCCACGACGGCGAGCGCCCCGCCGAGGGTGGTGTTGGGCATGGTGCCGTAGGCGACGCTGCCCCCGGCGTCGGTCAGCGCCCGCGCCCGTACCTGGTCGGCGGCCTTCAGGTCGAGCAGCTTCACCGGGTTGTCCGCGCTGCCCGGCAGGCCCGGCGAGTACTCGGGGCTGCTCCACGGCTTCGCCGGGTCGTACCGGTAGAGCCGCGAGTCCGGGTACGCCCCCAGCCAGACCTGCCCGCCGGTCTCCAGCACGCTCTCCACCTGGGCGAAGCGCTGGAACGTCGACACCCCGGTGTCGGGGTCGACGCGGGCGAGGCCGCCGTTGAGGTAGCCGCCGACCCAGACCGCGCCGGAGGCGCCGACGTGCAGCGCGGCGATCGGGATGGGCTCGCCGGGCACGTCCGTCTGCACCACGTCGGCGCGGCCGGTGACGGGGTTCCAGCGGAACATGTCGCCCCGCCAGAGCAGCCCGACCAGCGTGCGGCCCGGCCAGTCCGGGTCGGCGAGGGTGACCCAGCCGATGCCCCGGTTGTTGACCACCCGACCCGGGAAGGCCAGCGGCGTGTCGGTGAAGCTCCCGGTGCCCGGGTGGTAGCCGGTGAGCCGGCCGGCGCGGGTGAGGTAGACCAGGCCGCCGGGGCCGGGCGCGGAGACGTCCAGCCCGGCGACGTCGTCGATCAGGTCGGTCCACCGCCGCCCCACGGTGTCGTACACGCCGAGCCGGCCGTTGATGGCGGAGCCGAACCGGGCGTAGACCCGACCGTCGTGGGCGTTCAGGTCGTACACCGTCTGGCCGGTGCCCGCGCCGATCCCGTCGGGCAGGGGCAGCTCCCGGATCTCGCCGCTGACCTTGTCGATCTCGAAGAGGTGGGCGTCCGGCTGGGTGCCGGCGTAGACCTTGTCGGCGGTGACGGCGAGGCTGCGGACGTACTGCGCGCCGGGGAGGACCTGGCCGTAGTCCCGGGTCGCCCCGGTGGCGGGGTCGTGGGCGAAGACCCGGGCGCCGGGGAAGGTGCCGCCGTACACGACGCCCGCGTCGTCCACGGCGATCCGCCAGATGTACGTCTCGGAGGGCAGCGGCCGGCCGAGGTTCTCGACGGGACTGTCCGGGCCGGGCCGGCGGCGGTACAGGTCGCCGGTGCTGTACGCGCCGACGTAGACGGTGCCGTCGGGCGCGGCGGCCACCGCGTACGAGCCGGGTGCGCCGGTGAGCTCCTGGTCGGAGACCGTCCGGCCGGTCGCCGGGTCGATGGCGGCGAGCCGGGCCGGCTCGCCGGAGACGGCGGACCAGAGCACCGGCCTGCCGTCCGGGCCGGGGGCCGGACGGCCCCCCCCGTCGCGGACTCGGGCGCCCGTGCGGGCCGGGGGGGGATACCGGCCACCCGCGGCCGGGCGGGCGGCAGCCCGCCCGGCCCGGGGGGGGC
>NZ_JBFAVI010000334.1:1607-2054 GCF_040679695.1 Micromonospora sp. NPDC052213 | reverse complement strand
GCTCCGGTTCTATCTGATCGCGGCGTGCATTCTTGCGGCCAAGCCGACCGAGCGGGGAGTAAAAATATTCTGCGCGGTGTGGCTGGCAGTCGCCGTGGTCATGCCCGTCTTCCGGGGTGCCGCCCTGGACGAGGTCGTGATGTCCGACTTCGCGCCGTACTTCATCGCCGGAATCACCCTGTTCCTGCTTCGCCGCAACCGATCCGATCCATGGCTGTGGGTGCTGCTACTCGCCACGTGGCTGGTCAGCCTGCAGCGCGTGTACGGGCGGACCCTGGAGTTGAAGCCCGGCTTCGAGGTGCCCGTCTGGCCGGCACCGGTACTGCTCACCGGGGTGTACCTTCTGATGCTCGTCATCGCGCTCGGCTACACCGACCGGGTGAGAATGCGCTGGCTGGCCATTGCGGGTGCCATCAGCTACCCCTTCTACCTCTTGCACCCGCGCAT
>NZ_JBFAVI010000334.1:0-1597 GCF_040679695.1 Micromonospora sp. NPDC052213 | reverse complement strand
AGCGTGATCCGCAACGTGTACGAGGAAACCAACCTTCCCGCGTCGATACTGATCGGCGGCACCGTGCTTGGGCTGCTGGCGGCAGCCTGGCTTGTCCATCGCTTCGTCGAGCGCCCACTCGCACCCTTGATCCGCGGCTTCGTATTGGACCGGCGACGACAATGAGCACCAGACGCCACGCGCCGAACACGAGGAAGGGTGTGGATCCGACGACCGCGGAGGCCGATTCCGCCTTCCGCGAGCTGTTCGAGGCCGCGTATGACGATTTGCTGCTCTTCGTCGAACGCCGTGCACACCTCGCCGTTGCCGAAGACGTGGTCGCCGAGACGTTCTTGATAGCGTGGCGCCGCTTGGACGAGGTACCGAAGTCACTCGGCGAGGCCCGCGCCTGGCTGTTCACCGTCGCCCGCAATGTTCTGCACAATCGGCAGCGCAGCGACCAGCGGCAGCAGAGCCTCGCGCTTCGCGTCCTCCAGGAACCCGATGCTCCGAGCAGCGCCGAGGCCGACCTCGCGGCTACCCGCGTCGACCTGGTGAAGGCTTGGCAGCGCCTGTCATCGGCCGATCAGGAAGTGCTGACGCTGACCGCGATCGAAGACCTCACCGGGCCGCAGGCAGCACACGTACTGGGCATTTCCCGGCCCGCGTTCAGTTTGCGCCTGCTGCGCGCCCGTCGCCGCCTGCGTCAGCATCTTGGTCAGCGGCCGATCAGCGAACCCACAAACGTCCCTGCACCGGCCGGCCCTTCACGACGCGGAGGCTCCGCATGACCCACGACGACGTCCTCGCCCGGACAATCCGCTCTGCCGCCGTCCCGGTGCCCGCACGAGTCGCGCAGGAACCCGCGCGAGAATTGCTCGAGCGGATCGTCGCCACTGATCGGCGACCGCGCCCGGCACCAGCGCGCACACCGCACCGTCGGCCTCGCCTGGCGATCGCCGGCGCGGCCGGAGCGCTCGCCGCCGCTGTCGCCTTCACCCTGACATTTCTCAACGCTGGTCCCGCGTTTGCGTCGTGGACGCCCGAGCCGAGTCCGATCTCGGATACCGAGGCACGCGACATCGCCGGCAAATGCCTGCCTGCCCAGGACGCGAGCGTCGCAAGGGTGGTCATCGGTGAAAAACGCGGCGAGTACGCATACGTGAACGCCGTGTCGCCGGCTGGAAGCCAGACATGCTTCCGCGATCGCAACGGGGACGTGACGAATACCAGCATCCTGACCGTGCTGACCAGCACCGAGCGGCTCGGTGCCCGGGGTGTCGAGCTGTACTCGTGGGGTCAGCTACGCACCGACGAAGGCTACGTCCGGATCATGGCGGGACACGTCGGCTCACAGGTGACGAGCGTGGAGATCAACTTGCGGACCGAGGATGGCGATTCGTCACGGACGGCGCGGGCAACCGTTCGCGACGGTTACTTCGGCGCCTGGTACCCCGAAGGCCTCGATGAGTCGAGCAGCAACACCACCACACTGACCGTCCGCCTCGCAGACGGCAGCGCGGTGATCCTGTCCGCCCGCGAACTGTACGAACAACCGAAGCTGGACTGAGGGTGGCTCGGCAGGCCCCGCCCGCCCACGTGCTGGCCGGTTTGCTAC
>NZ_JBFAVI010000333.1:0-2065 GCF_040679695.1 Micromonospora sp. NPDC052213 | reverse complement strand
GGTCGTGGTGGCGGGCGGGGCGGCCCGGCGGCCCGCCGCGCCGTCGACACCTCGATCAGCTGCCGAAGAAGACCTCGGCCTCGGCGTACCGCTCCAGCGGCACGGTCTTCAGCTCGCGGGTGGCCTCGGCGAGCGGAACGCGGACGATGTCCGTGCTCTGCATGGCGACCATCTTGCCCCAGTCGCCCTCGTGCGCGGCGTCGATGGCGTGCAGGCCGAGCCGGGTGGCGAGCACCCGGTCGAAGGCGGTCGGGGTGCCGCCGCGCTGGATGTGCCCGAGCACGACCGTGCGGGCCTCCTTGCCGGTCTTGGCCTCCAGCTGCTCGGCGAGCCACTGGCCGATGCCGCCGAGGCGGACGTGACCGAACGCGTCGAGCTCCTGGTTGTGCAGCACCATCTGGCCCTCCAGCGGGTGCGCGCCCTCGGCGACCACCACGATCGGGGCGTACTGGTGCTGGAAGCGCTTCTCGACGTAGCCGGCGACCTGGTCGACGTCGAACTGCCGCTCGGGCAGCAGGATCACGTTGGCGCCGCCGGCCAGGCCGGCGTGCAGGGCGATCCAGCCGGCGTGCCGGCCCATCACCTCGACCACGAGGGTGCGGTGGTGGCTCTCGGCGGTGGTGTGCAGCCGGTCGATGGCCTCCATCGCGATGTTGACCGCGGTGTCGAAGCCGAAGGTGTAGTCGGTGGCGCCGAGGTCGTTGTCGATCGTCTTCGGCACACCGATGACGTGCACGCCGAGCTCGTGCAGCTTGGTGGCCACGCCGAGGGTGTCCTCGCCGCCGATCGCGATGAGCGCGTCGACGCCCTGCGCGGCGAGGTTGTCCTTGATCCGCTCGACGCCGTTCTCGATCTTGAACGGGTTCGTCCGGGACGAACCGAGGATGGTGCCGCCGCGCGGCAGGATGCCGCGGACCTCCGCGATGCCCAGCGGGCGGGACAGGCCCTCCAGGGGGCCCTTCCAGCCGTCCCGGAAACCCACGAACTCGTGGCCGTAGCTGGCGACGCCCTTGCGGACCACCGCCCGGATGACCGCGTTGAGACCTGGGCAGTCGCCGCCGCCGGTGAGCACGCCGATACGCATGATCTGCTCATCCTCCTGGAGCATCAGGTGAAGCCCGATTTGCCCCAGGATATGTGTCGGATCAGACCATCGGCGCCGTTGCCGGCCCGGGGCGGGCCGTCAGTGCGCACTGTAGTCGGCGCGGGCGTACGCCGGCACCGCGCCCCGGGCCGTCCCACCCGCCGGTCGACCTACCGGTCAGTAGCTGACCTCGCGGTTCGGTCGTAGCCCTCCCGCGCGGTGCCGGAGATCGAGACCCAGGCGTCGCGCTTCGGGTCGGAGAGAGCATGCAGATCCGGGCCTCCCGGACCAGCTCGGTGACCCGTCGCCGGGCGTCGGCGGCGCTGCGCGGTTCGTTGCTCATGGGACCACTCCCCCGCATCGGCTCGACGTCGCACCGGCGCCCGGGACAGAACCGACCAGACCTACTGACCGGTCATCGCGCGCCAGCGCGCCAGGTTGTGCCGGGCGTCGACCAGCGCGTCGTGCCGGGCCGACGCGGCGTCCGGCAGCGGCGGCCGGCCCCGGTCGTCCCAGAGCTGGCGCAGCTCCTTGGTGAACCGGGGGATCTCCCGGGGCAGCGCCGGCATCGCCCCCCACAACTGCGCGAGGACCACGTGGTCGTACGCGGCGTACCAGGCCCAGAGCTCCAGGTGCTCGCCCGGCCGGTCCCTGACCGGCTCGACGAGGAAGTCGTACAGCTCGTCGCGGATGCGCTCCCGCGACCGCCAGGCGCGGTCCGCCGGGGACGGCAGCTTGTCGAGCACGTTGCGGCGCACCCAGGGCACGGCCCGCGAGTCGTCGAACTCGGTCGACACGGCGTAGAACTCGCGGCCGTACTCGTCGACGACGCCGATCGACACCAGGTCGACGATGCGGCCGTCCTCGATGAACTCGCAGTCGTAGAAGTAGCGGTAGACCATCACCGCCATCCTCGCCCACGCCGGCCCCGTGCCGGCGACCGGGGTTGCCGCGCCCGGCCGCCGGCGGCACCGGGGCCGC
>NZ_JBFAVI010000332.1:0-2096 GCF_040679695.1 Micromonospora sp. NPDC052213 | reverse complement strand
CGCCACCGACCTGCCGGCCGGTCCGCCGACCGCCGTGCTGGCGCTCGGCCACGGCGCGGGCGGTGACGTCGACGCCCCCGACCTGCTCGCGCTCCGCGACGCGGCGGCCGGCGCGGGCCTGGTGGTGGCACGGGTGACCCAGCCGTACCGCGTGGCCGGCCGGCGCGCCCCGGCTCCGGCCGGGCACCTCGACGAGGCGTGGACCGCCGTGCTCGCCGTGCTGCGGGAGCGGCATCCCGGCGTACCCCTGCTGGTGGGTGGGCGCTCCAGCGGCGCGCGGGTGGCCTGCCGCACCGCGCGGGCGGTCGGCGCCGCCGGTGTGGTCGCGCTCGCGTTCCCGTTGCACCCGCCCGGCCGCCCGGAGCGGTCCCGGGCCTCGGAACTGGCGACCGGCCTGCCGACCCTGGTGGTCAACGGCGACCGCGACCCGTTCGGGGTCCCGGAGCCCGGACCCGCGGTGCGCGTGGTCACCCGACCCGGGGAGCGGCACGACCTGCGGGGCGATCCGACCGGCACGGCCGCGGCGGTGCGCGACTGGCTGCGCGAGCGGGGCTGGGCGCGGCCCTGATCCCGGCGCGCGATTTCGTCCCGCGCGCTCTCCGCCCCCACCGCTCGTGGGCGCGAGCCTCCGTCCGGCCCTGCTGGGCGCGGCCCGGTCGGTGGGCGGCCGACGCGCCGCGGGCGGGCGAGGACGCGCCCCGGGGACGGGGCGACGCTCCGGCCGGCCGTGTCCGGTGGCCGCGGCGGGTCGTTGCATCGGATGGCGCCGGACGCCCGGTTCGGGCGGCGGCGCCGGTCCTCCCAGGCCCTTCCTGGTCCCAGCGTCGGCGTCCCGCCGGGGCCGGGACCAGGAACGGGAGGCCCGGCCGGAATGCCCCGCCCGTCCGTGCCGTTGCACCCCCCGGACGACATTTCTGGCGAGGGGGGTGACCGGGTGCCGATCGAGACGCAGGCCCGGGAACGGGACGAGCGGGGAGCGCGGCAGCTGCGGCAGTTGCTGGGCGCTCCGGACTGGCCCGCGACGGCGCCGCCGGTCGGCGTGGCCGCGGTGAGCACGAGCACACCCGCCGGAAGTGAATCTGTGGGCAGGTCTGTGCGCGTATCCTCGGCGGGAAAGCATCCGACGCGAGGGGATGTGCGGTTGACCACCGAGAAGACGGACGAGCGCAGGGCCCGATTCGAGCGGGACGCGATGCCCTTCGTCGATCAGCTCTACGCTGCCGGCCTGCGGATGACCCGCAACCCGGCGGATGCGGAGGACCTGGTCCAGGAGACGTACCTGAAGGCGTACGCCGCCTTCCACCAGTTCGAGCAGGGCACGAACCTGAAGGCCTGGCTCTACCGGATCCTGACCAACACCTACATCAACTCCTACCGCCGCCGGCAGCGCCAGCCGATCCAGGCGCCGACCGACGAGATCACCGACTGGCAGCTCGCCGAGGCCGAGTCGCACACCTCCAGCGGGCTGCGTTCGGCCGAGACCGAGGCGCTGGACCGGCTGCCGGACAGCGACGTCAAGGAGGCCCTCCAGCAGTTGCCGGAGGAGTTCCGCCTGGCCGTCTACCTCACCGACGTCGAGGGCTTCTCCTACAAGGAGGTCGCCGACATCATGGGCACGCCGATCGGCACGGTGATGTCGCGGCTGCACCGGGGTCGACGTAATCTGCGCAAGCTGCTTGAGCAGTACGCCGCGGAGCGGGGCTTCACCGCCGCGTCGTCGAAGAAGGGCTCAACCGCTGCCGCCGGCCGGGAGGTGTGACGTGAGCTGTGGGGAACCGCACGAGACGGACTGCCGTGAGGTGCTGGCGGAGGTCTACCTCTACCTGGATCTGGAGTGCGCCGAGGAGCGGCGCACGCTGATCCGCTACCACCTCGACGAGTGCGGGCCGTGCCTGCGCGAGTACGGCATCGAGCAGGAGGTGAGGGCGCTCGTCGCCCGCTGCTGCGGCAACGAGACCGCGCCCGACCAGCTGCGGGAGCGGCTCCGGGTCCGGCTGGCCGAGCTGGTCGTGTTCGAGAACAGCGAGTCGCGGGAGCTGGCCGACTGAGGCCGGCGGCACCGACAGCAACGCCGGTGGCCCGGGTCGTCTCCGACC
>NZ_JBFAVI010000331.1:0-2127 GCF_040679695.1 Micromonospora sp. NPDC052213 | reverse complement strand
GGCGCGCTGGGCCGGCACGTGGCCCGGTGGCTGCTGGCCAACGGCGCCGCCGAGGTGGTGCTCGCCTCCCGGCGCGGCCCGGACGCCCCCGGCGCGGCCGACCTGGTCGCGGAGCTGGGCGCCGTGCGGGTGCTGGCGTGCGACGTCACCGACGCCGCCGCCGTCACCGACCTGGTGGACGATCTGCCGGAACTGACCGCCGTCGTGCACACCGCCGGCGCGTCCGGCGGGACCGCACCGGCGTACGAGCTGACCGACGCCGACCTGGCGGAGACCCTCGCCGGAAAGGTGCTCGGGGCCGTCCACCTGGACGGCGCGTGCCGGGACCGGGACCTCGACGCGTTCGTGGTCTTCTCCTCCGTCGCCGGCGTGTGGGGCGGCGGCGGCCAGGCCGGCTACGCGGCCGGCAACGCCCTGCTCGACGCGCTCGTCGCGGCCCGCCGCGCGGCCGGGCTACCCGCCACCGCCCTGGCCTACGGCCCGTGGGCGGAGGACGGCATGGCCGCCGGGGAGACCGCGGACGGCCTGCGCCGCCGCGGATTCGCCCCGCTCGCGCCCGACGCCGCCGTCGCGGCGCTGGGCCGCTGGGTGAACGCCCCCGAGCCGGCGCCGGTGATCGTCGACGTGGACTGGTCCCGGTTCGTCGCGGCGTTCACCGCGGCGCGGCCCAGCCGCCTGTTCGACCGGGTCGCTCCGGCCGTCGTGGCGGAACCGGAGCGGCCGGAGACCGGGGCGGGCACCGACGGGCTGCGCGCCCGGCTCGCCGCGCTGCCGGCCACCGGCCAGGAGAACCTGCTGGTCGACCTGGTCCGCGCGGAGGCGGCGGCGGTGCTCGGCCACGACTCCACCGACCAGGTGCCGGCCGGACGCGCGTTCCGCGAGCTGGGCTTCGACTCCCTCGCGGCGGTGCAGCTGCGGGACCGGCTGGGCCGGGCCACCGGGCTGACCCTGCCGTCGACCGTGGTCTTCGACCATCCGTCGGCGGCGGAACTGGCCCGCTTCCTGCGTACCGAACTGGTGGGCGGCGCGGACGACGGCCCGGTGGCCGTCACCACCGTGGTCCGACCGCCCGTGGACGAGCCCATCGCCATCGTTTCGATGGCCTGCCGCTTCCCCGGTGGGGTGTCCTCCCCGCAGGAGCTGTGGCAGTTGCTCGCCGACGGCGTGGACGCGGTGACGCCGATGCCCACCGACCGGGGCTGGGACCTGGACGGCATGTTCGACAGCGACCCGGAGCGGGTCGGCACCAGCTACGCCCGCAGCGGCGGCTTCCTGCGCGACGTGGCCGGCTTCGACGCGGCGTTCTTCGGGATCAACCCGCGGGAGGCGCTGGCGATGGACCCGCAGCAGCGGCTGCTGCTGCACACCACCTGGGAGGTGTTCGAGCGCGCCGGCATCGACCCGCAACGGGTACGCGGGTCCGAGACCGGCGTCTTCATGGGCACCAACGGGCAGGACTACGCGACCCTGCTGCTGGGCGCCCGGTCCGAGGTGGAGGGTTACCAGGCGACCGGTAACGGGGCGTCGGTGGTCTCCGGTCGGCTGGCGTACTCGTTCGGCCTGCAGGGCCCCGCGGTCACCGTGGACACGGCGTGTTCGTCGTCGCTGGTCGCGCTGCACCTGGCCGCGCAGGCGCTGCGCTCCGGCGAGTGTGATCTCGCGTTGGCCGGCGGTGTGACGGTGATGTCGACGCCGGGCGCGTTCCTCGAGTTCTCCCGGCAGCGTGGGCTCGCCGCCGACGGGCGGGTCAAGGCGTTCGCGGCCGGCGCGGACGGCACCGGCTGGGGCGAGGGTGTCGGCGTCCTGTTGCTGCAGCGGCTCTCCGACGCCGAGCGGGAGGGCCGGCGCGTCCTGGCCGTGGTGCGGGGCAGCGCCGTCAACCAGGACGGCGCGTCCAACGGGTTGACCGCCCCCAACGGGCCCGCCCAGCAGCGGGTCATCCGGCAGGCCCTGGCCAACGCCGGCCTGGCCCCGGCCGACATCGACGCCATCGAGGCGCACGGCACCGGCACCACCCTCGGCGACCCGATCGAGGCGCAGGCGCTGATCGGCGCGTACGGGCCGGACCGGCCCGCCGACCGGCCGCTGTGGCTCGGCTCGGTGAAGTCGAACATCGGCCAGATCGGA
>NZ_JBFAVI010000330.1:0-2226 GCF_040679695.1 Micromonospora sp. NPDC052213 | reverse complement strand
CACCCGCATGCTCCCCGCCGACGAGCAGCCGGCCGACCGCCCGACGGCCGGACCGCAGGGCACCCGCATGCTCCCCGCCGACGAGCAGCCGGCCGACCGCCCGACGGCCGGACCGCAGGGCACCCGCATGCTCCCCGCCGACGAGCAGCCGGCCGCGCCGCCCGCGCCCCGGTGGAGCGGCTCCGCGCCCGTCCCTCCCCCGCCGCCGCGCAAGCGGGCCTGGGGCGAGTCGGCCGAGCCCACGCCGGTGCCGCCGAGCCCGGCGGAGCCGCCCGAGCACCGCACCCCGGTGGACCCGTGGGCCGGCGCGGACACCGGCGGGTGGGACCTGCCGCCGGCCGAACTGCCGCCGCTGCCACCTACGCGGTCGTACCCGGCCGCGCCGCCGGCCCGGTCACACCCCGTGCCGCCGGCACCGCCCGTCCGCTCCCCCGCGCCGCCGCCCCCGCCGCGTTCCGCCCCGCCGCCGGTCGCCTACCCGGTGTCGCCGCCACCGGTCGCGTACCCGGTGTCGCCGCCGCCGGTCGCGTACCCGGCCCCGCCGCCGGTCTCCCGGGCACCCGTCCCGGTGCGGCCGACGCCTGCCCCGCCCCCGCCGCCCCCGCCGCCGAGGCAGCGGCGGGCGAAGACGGCGCCGGCCGGACCGCCGCCCGGCTTCCAGGCCCCCAAGGGGTACGTCCCGGTCGCCGTCCGCAAACGTCGCCGCTGGCCGTGGGTGCTGCTGCTGACCCTGCTCTGCTGCTGTGGCTGCCCGGCCTACTACGGGACGCCGATGGTCACGCAGTACCCGGCCAGCGCCGCCCTGCCCGCCGAGGTGGCCGACCTGCGGCTGCGCGACGACAGCCGCAGCAAGGAGACCGCCAGGCAACTGGAGGCCGAGGTACGCAAGGCGCACTGGCTGGCCGAGGACACCTTCGCCGGCGTCTACGGCACGTCCGGCGGCAAGCGGGTGACGGTCTTCGGCGGCACCGGTTTCCGGTTCACCCCCGAGTCGGACGCGCAGGACGAGATCACCCGGCTCACCGGGCAGTACTCCCTGGGCGAGGCGCAGGAGGTCGACACCGGCGTACGCGGTCGGCACGGGCGTTGCGCGGTGGGCCGTGTCGACGGCGACGACGTGGTGGTCTGCACCTCCGTCGACCACGGCAGCATCGCCACCGCGGTCTTCACCCGGCTCTCCGTCGACGACAGCGCCGCCCTGCTCGGCACCCTGCGGGAGCAGATCGTCACCCCCAAGCAGGGCTGAGCAGGGCCTTCTTCCCCCGGGCGACCGGATCCCGCCCGACGCGCGGATGGCCCGCGCCATCGCCCAGCTCGGCCGGCTCGGCGACGTGGACGACGTCGTCCGCCCGGAGAAGCGGCGCGGCGACACGCCGCACCGTGACAGCTCAGCCGGCGTCCGGCTGCTGCGCGCGGGGCGGCGCGTAGCGGGGCACGTACTCCTGGCCGGTGAGCTTCTGGATCTCGGTCATGATCTCGTCGGTGATCTCCCGCAGCGACGTGCGGTCGTCCGGCCGGCCGGTGAAGTCCAGCGGCTTGCCGAACCGTACGGTGATCTTGGCGCGGCCGGGACGGGGCACCCGGGTGCCGATGGGCTGGGCCTTGTCGGTGCCGATCATGCCGACCGGGATGACCGGCACGCCGGCCGCCACCGCCAGCCGGGCCGCGCCGGTGCGCCCTCGGTAGAGCCGGCCGTCCGGCGAGCGGGTCCCCTCGGGATAGACGGCGACCAGGTCGCCGGCCTTGAGCACCGGGATGGCGGCGTCGAACGCGGCCAGCGCCGCCCGGCCGCCGGCCCGCTCGACCGGGATGGCCCCCAGGCCGGTGAGCACGAACTTGGAGAAGGCGCCCTTCGGGCCGGTGCCCTTGAAGTACTCCGACTTGGCCCAGAACGCCAGGTGCCGGGGCACGACCGTGCCGAGGAAGAGCTCGTCGGCGACGGAGAGGTGGTTGCCCGCGAAGATCGCACCACCGGTCTCCGGGATGTGCTCCAACCCCTCCACGGTCGGACGGAAGGCCAACCGGAGCGCGGGCGCCACGGTGAGCTTGCCGATGGTGTAGAGCAGGGGCACTGGTCCTCCGGCGGATCGTGTGCGGGCAGGCGGTGTCACGGTAGCGGACGGGTCCACGTGGCCCCGCGGGGGTGGCGGTGCCGGCCCGGCTGGTGAGCGGGCCTGTCGGGCGCGGGCGGGGCCGGTGGTGGCGGCCCGGCGGAGCACGCCGGGC
>NZ_JBFAVI010000329.1:0-2231 GCF_040679695.1 Micromonospora sp. NPDC052213 | reverse complement strand
GGGTTCTCCCGCGCGGCGGCCGCCTCCGGCGCCTCGGTCAGCGTGGTCACTTGGCGTTGAGGATGCTTTCCATCTCCGCGGCCGCGTCGGCGGTAGCCTTCTCGACCGTCTTCTGACCCTTCATGACCGAGCTGTTCATCGCCTGGGTCACCGTCTTGGTGCGGCTGACCTCCACCCACTTCGGGGTGAGCGGCGTGAGCTTGGTGTTCTGCATCGTGGTGGCGAACGCCGCCATGATCTTGTCGCTGGCGTACTTGTCGCCACCGACCAGGTCCTTGTAGACCGGGAAGAAGCCGAGGCTGTCGGCGAAGGCCTGGTCGTTCTTCTTGCTCAGCAGCACGGTCAGGTAGTCCCACGCGAGGTTCTGCCGCTCGCTGTCCTTCCAGATCGCGATGTCGGAGCCGCCGGCGAAGCCGGGCGCGGCCTTGCCGTCCGGGCCGGGGATCGGGAACGTGCCCCAGACCTTCTCGATCTCCGGGTTGTCCTTCTTGATGGCGCCCTGCTGCCAGCTGCCGCCGAAGGCCATCGCCGCGTTGCCGGTGGCGAACTGGGTCCGGGCGTCGATCTCGTTCCAGCCCGCGGCGGCCGGCGGCGCCACCTTGTGCACCGTCACCAGGTCGGTCCAGAACTTGACGGCCTTCTGCGCCTCCGGCGTGGTGTAGCCGGACTTCCAGGTGTCGCCCTGCTGGGTGGCGATCTCGGCGCCCGCGCCCCAGAGGAACGAGTAGAACGGCAGCTCGGAGTTGCCCGGCAGGGCGATGCCGTACTTGCCCGGCTTCTTGGCCTGCACGGCCTTGGCGGCGGCCACCAGCTCGTCCCAGTTCGTCGGCGGCTTCACGCCCGCCTCGGCGAACCAGTCGGTGCGGTAGTACATCGCCCGGACGCCGGCGTACCACGGCACGCCGTACTGCTTGCCGTCGAGCTGGGCGTTCTTCACCAGGTCGGGGAGGATGTCCTTGCCCTCGGCCCAACCGTTCATCTTGTCGGTGACGTCGGCCAGCGCCTCCTGCGCCGCCCAGCCCTGGGTCTCGGTGTTGCCCAGCTCGGTGACGTCCGGCCCCTCACCGCCGGCGAGGGCGGCCTGGAACTTCTTCGGCGCCTCGAGCCAGGGGATGTACTGGACCACCACGTCGGTGTCCGGGTGCTTCTGCCGGAACTCGGCCTCGACGCCGTCGAGGAACTTGGTCTGGGCCTCGCTTCCCTCGCCCATCATCCAGACCGTCAGCTTGCTGTTGTCTGCGGCCTTCTCGTCATCGGAGCCACCGCAGCCGGCCAGCACCATCGCGGCCGAGGCCACGACGGCGGTGACCGGGGCCAGCCGCTTCCACCTGTTCACGCCATATCTCCCTCGCGCCACTTGGCACTAACCTTCTCCGCCGCACCTTAGTAGGAAAAAATCCTTTACGACAGTGGGCGGTTCGGCGGAAGAGAGGCGACGGTACCGCAGGGCAGGATCCTGCGGGGGTCGGCAACAGGGCGAATCCGGTCGTACCCACGCGAACGGGCGCCCGACCTGCCGGTCGGACGCCCGTCGAGTTCAGGCTGTGATTGTTACCGGTGGGTGACGCTGCGGCGACGACCCACGCCGGCGACCAGCGCCACGGCGACGGCGGCCAGCACGACCTGGACCAGCAGCTCCCCCCAGTCGATACCGGCGGTCTCGGTGGCGATGCCCATCGCCCGAGCCAGGACGGTGCCCAGCAGCGCGGCGCCGACACCGATCAGCATGTGCAGCCACATCGGCATGTTCTGGCGGCCCGGCACGAGCAGGCGACCCAGAGCGCCGACGATCAGACCAACGATGAGCGCAGTGATGATGCCCCAAACGGTGAGCTCCACGTCGCCCTCCTTCGGATGAAAGAAATGAGTTCCACGATCTGTGGTGTTCCTGTCGTGACCGATAGGTTCCCTGCCCGCCACAGCCCCAAACCGGCTTTCCGGGACACCGGGTGGCCCGCCCGCCCAGACGGGACGCCGACCGCGAAAAAGGGGCCGGACCGGGCGGCGGCACGCCGTGGAATGCGGAGTCCGGACACGTGCTCACGTGGGCCGCGCCCCCGCCGGTCGGCCCCCGCCGCGGGCGTCCGGGAGGCCGACCGGACCATCGGCGGACGCGAAACGGGCGCCCGACCCGGTGGTCGGACGCCCGTCGAGTTCAGGCTGTGATTGTTACCGGTGGGTGACGCTGCGGCGACGACCCACGCCGGCGACCAGCGCCACGGCGACGGCGG
>NZ_JBFAVI010000328.1:0-2353 GCF_040679695.1 Micromonospora sp. NPDC052213 | reverse complement strand
TCCTCTGCCGTGCACGTTGGGGGGGGGCGCCCCCCCGCGCCGCCGCCCGTCTTCGTATAGTTCCCTGGCGCCGGGGGCGGGGGGGGGCGGGGGCCCCCCCCCCCCCCCCCCCCAGGGCGCGCGCCCGCGGCGGCAGCGGGTAAGGGGAGGGGCGATGTCGGAGCAGCAGGCCGGGCCGCTGAGCGGCATCCTCGTCGCGGACTTCTCGCGGATCCTGGCCGGGCCGTACGCGACCATGCTGCTCGCCGACCTCGGCGCCGAGGTGGTCAAGGTGGAGGGGCCCGGCGGGGACGACACCCGCGCCTGGATGCCGCCGGTCCGGGAGGGGACGTCCACCTACTACCTCGGCGTCAACCGCAACAAGCGCTCGGTGGTCCTCGACCTCGCCGACCCCGACGACCTCGACGTCGCCCGGCGACTCGTCCGGCGGGCCGACGTCATGATCCAGAACTTCCGCCCCGGCGGGCTGAAGCGCTTCGGCCTCGACTACGACGGCGTCGCCGCCGACAACGAACGGATCGTCTACGCCTCGATCAGCGGCTTCGGCACCGGCGCGGGCGCGGACCTGCCCGGCTACGACCTCATGGTCCAGGCGGCGTCGGGCCTGATGAGCCTCACCGGCGAGCCGGACGGCCCGCCGTACAAGGCCGGTGTCGCCGTGTTCGACGTGATGGCGGGTCTGCACGCGGCCCTCGGCATCCTCGCCGCCCTGCACCACCGCGCCCACACCGGCGTCGGCCAGCACGTCGAGGTGAACCTGCTCTCCTCGGCGTTGTCCGGCCTGGTCAACCACGCCAGCGGCCACGTCGCCGGCGGTGCCGCGCCGTTCCGGATGGGCAACGCCCACCCGAGCCTGTTCCCGTACGAGCCGCTGCCGGCCGCCGACGGCGACCTCGTCGTCATCGCCGGCAACGACGGTCAGTTCCGGAAGCTGTGCGAGGTGCTCGGCCTGCCCGGGCTGCCCGACGACGCCCGGTTCCGGCGCAACCCCGACCGGACCGCGAACCGGGAGGTCCTGCGCCCGATGCTGGTCGAGCGGCTGGTCCGGCGCACCCGCGACGAGTGGTTCCGGGACCTGCGTGCGGCGGGCGTGCCGTGCGCCCCGATCAACACGGTCGACGGCGGCGTCGCCCTGGCCCGGGACCTAGGGCTCGACCCGGTGGTCACCGTCGGCGGGGTGCCGGGCGTCCGCAACCCGATCGGTTTCTCCGCCACGCCGCCCCGGTACGACCTGCCGCCGCCCCGCCTCGACGAGCACGGCGACGAGATCCGTGCCTGGCTGGCCGCCGACTGAGTGGTCGGCCTGGCCCAGCCGCGCCGCACGGTGGAGGGGGACCCGGCCGGCCACGCCACCGCTCACCGAACCCGGCATGGGGTACCGGTTCATGCCCTGACGCCGGTCGTCCGAGGGTGACGTGGGGGAGGCGTCAGACCGGCGCGACGGAGAGCCGAGGGCCGGCGGGCGGCGGCGCGGCGGCCAGGCTGAGCAGGGTGTGCCCGGTGGCGTCGTCGACCACCGCGACCCGCACGGCGTCGGGCTCCCGGTCGGCCAGCGGCACGGCGAACACCGCGGTCGCCGGGCGGCCCCGGTAGCGCGCGGCGTGCCCGACGAAGCGCCAGTCGCCGTCGTCCCAGTGTTCCCGCACGTCGGAGCGGAGCAGCGGGGCCACCCGCCGGTAGGCGTCGCTGAGCTGGAGTTGCTGCACGGTGGCCAGCAGCGGCACGCCGGTGCCGCCGCGCAGCGGATGGGTCAGCCGGGCGCGCAGCCGGCGCAGCGGCAGCAGCCAGGTGGCGTCCAGCTCCGGCGAGAGCGCCACCACCGCCGTCAGTTCGGCGACCAGCACGGCGCCGCCGGCCACCGGCCGCCCGGCGAGTGCGCCCGCCCAGCCGCCGTCGGCCAGCCCCGCCAGCCCGGCCGCCGCCAGCAGCAGCCCGGCCCGGGCCAGGCCGCGGCCGGAGACCGGGGTCGGCCGGGCGCTCAGGCACCCGCAGGATGAGGCGGGGGCGGCGCGCCGGGCGTACGTCAGGTAGGCGAGGAACCCGGCCGTCAGGACGGTCGCGCCGACCGCCTCCAGGGGCAGCGCGGGCGGCAGCACGAGCAGCGCGCCGAGGGCCAGCTCGACACCGCCGAGCAGCCGGTACGCGGGCAGCGCCCGGTGCTGCCCGAGCAGGCGGGCGAGCGCCGACCGGCCGGCCGCCGCGGCGGCGTGCCGGCTGAAGAGCTTCACGCGGGCGGACCAGATCAGCACCGCGCCGACGACCAGCGGTTGCAGCGCCGCGATCATGTCGATCATGTGGCCACTCCGCGCCGACCGTGACGAGCGTGTCCTCCAGGGTCCGCGCCGCCCGCGGG
>NZ_JBFAVI010000327.1:0-2368 GCF_040679695.1 Micromonospora sp. NPDC052213 | reverse complement strand
GGTGGGACCGGACGCCGCGCCGCAGGGGTGCGTCGGGGCGGGCGGGTGCGTCGGGGCGTCCGGGCGACTCGGCGCGGGCGTCGCGCCAGGCGAAGCCGAGCTGGTGGACGGCCAGCCACCCGAAGAGGTAGTTCGGCAGCGCCAGCTCGGCCGGTCCCAGCGCGCGCCCCAGGTCGCCCGCGGCGACCAGCGCGGCCAGCGCGAGCGGGACGAGCAGGCCGAAGCGCCGGTGCAGGGCGTACATCGCCGGGGTCAGCGGCACCACCACGAGGTAGGCCGCGAGGAACCACAACGGGATGGTGGCGAACCACGCCACGGTACGCACCAACGTCGCCTCGACGCCGGCCAGCGACGCGACGGCGGAGCCGGCGGCGATCACCACCAGCAGCGCGGTCGTGGGGCGCAGCAGCCGCGCGCCCCGGTCCAGCAGCCAGGAGACGGCGTCGCCGCCGGCCGCCCGGCGGGCCGTCAGCGAGGCGGCGTTGGCGTAGCCGCCGACCAGGAAGAACACCGGCATCACCTGGGCGACCCAGGTCAGCGGGTACGCCCAGGGCAGGTCCGGCAGCGCCGAACGGGCCGTCGGTCGGCCGGTAGGGTCCTCACCGATGGCGGCCACCGCCCAGTGGCCGAGCACGACCATGACGATCGCGAGCGCCCGGAGCAGGTCGACGTAGCGTTCCCGACCAGCCGGCGTGTGTGCGGCGAGTTGCCGCAGACGGCGCATGGCCCCGAGGGTATGTCAGCCGCGAACCGACCGGTGGTGATAACGGTTCGGTGTGCGGTCTTGAAGTCCGCCGGTTACTGCCGTAGAAATTCTTCAGCAACAACTAACAAACTGAAGACAACTTCCCCCTGTGCCTCGTGCGGCGGCCGCCTTCCCCCATCCGGCGCCCGCCCGGACCCGATCCGAGGAGAGACCATGAACAGGCGTGACATCCTGCGGCGCACCGCCGCCGCCGGCCTGCTGGCCACCCCTGCCGCCGGCCTGCTCGCCGGCTGCGCCACCGGAGGTGGTGGCGACGACAAGGGCGACGCCGGCACCTACAAGGGCACCAAGAGCGAGCAGAACCCGCTCGGGGTCAAGGAGGACGCGCCCCTCGAGGTGGTGATCTTCAACGGCGGCTTCGGCGAGGAGTACGCGAAGGCCCACGAGGCCATGTACACCGAGAAGTACCCGAAGGCGAAGATCAACCACTCGGCGACGCAGGAGATCGGCAAGACCCTCCAGCCGCGCTTCGTCGACGGCACCCCGCCGGACGTGGTCAACAACTCCGGCAAGGACCAGATCGACTTCAACAGCCTGGTCTCCCAGAACGCCATCGCCGACCTGGGCGAGCTGCTCGCCGCCCCGAGCCTCGACGTCCCCGGCAAGACGGTCAAGGACACGCTGCTGCCGGGCGCCGTCGAGGTCGGCTCGTACGACGGCAAGTTCATGGTGATGAACTACACCTACACCGCCTACGGCATCTGGCACTCCACGAAGCTCTTCGCCGACCGGGGCTGGCAGTACGCCAAGACCTGGGACGAGCACATCGCGCTGTGCAAGCAGATCAAGGCGGCCGGCATCGCGCCGTGGACGTACGCGGGCAAGCACCCCCGCTACATGAGCTGGCCGCTGATCGCCACCGCGATCAAGTTCGGCGGGCCGTCCGTCGCCACCGCGATCGACAACCTGGAGCCCAACGCGTGGAAGTCCGACGCGATGAAGGCCGCGGCGGACGCGTGGCACCAGATCGTCAAGGACGGCTACATCCTCGCCGGCTCGCCGGGCCTCGACCACGTGCAGTCGCAGACCGCGTGGTGCCAGGGCAAGGCCGCCTTCATCTCCTGCGGCTCCTGGCTGGAGAGCGAGCAGAAGAAGGTCACCCCCGAGGGCTTCAACATGACGATCCAGCCGACGCCCAGCCTGGGCAGCGGCGACAAGCTGCCGTTCGAGGCGATCCGCGGCACCGCCGGTGAGCCGTTCATGGTCCCGGCCAAGGCGAAGAACCTCGCCGGCGGCCTGGAGTACTTCCGGGTCATGCTGTCGAAGAAGGGCGCCCAGGACTTCACCAGGAAGGTCGCCAGCCTGACCGTGGTGGCCGGGGCGACCGAGGGCATCGAGCTGCCGTTCGGCCTTAGCACCGTGAGCAAGGCGCTGGACGCCTCCGGCAGCAACGGCTTCAACTGGGTCTACAACAACTTCTACCGGAAGCTGGAGCGCGAGCTCGTCGACGCCGCGTGCGGCGAGTTCTTCAGCGGTCGGATCGGCCCGGCCGAGTTCCTCGACCTGTGCCAGAAGGGCGCCGACTCGATCGCCCAGGACAGCTCGATCAAGAAGTACAAGCGGGCCGCGTGACATCCGGCCGGTGGGGACGGGTCCGCACCG
>NZ_JBFAVI010000326.1:0-2418 GCF_040679695.1 Micromonospora sp. NPDC052213 | reverse complement strand
ACCGTCACGCGGACGGTGCGCCCCGACGAGGCGTACGGCGAGGGTCAGAAGCCCGGGCCGTGCTGGTGGCCGTGACCGTGGCCGTGGCCGTGGCCACCGGCGGCGGCCGGCTCGGCCTTCTCCGGCTTCTCCACCACGAGGCTCTCCGTGGTGAGCAGCAGGCCGGCGATCGACGCGGCGTTGCTGACCGCGTTGCGGGTCACCTTCACCGGGTCGAGGATGCCGGACTTCGCCAGGTCGACGTACTCGCCGCTGGCGGCGTCGAGGCCGTGGCCCCACTCCTTGCCGACGACCTTCTGCACCACGACGTAGCCGTCGTGGCCGGCGTTCTGGGCGATCCAGCGCAGCGGCTCGACCAGCGCCTTGCGCACGATCGAGACGCCGACCTTCTCGTCACCGGTGAAGCCGAGGTCGTCGTCCAGCGCCGGCAGGATCTGCGCCAGGGCGGCGCCGCCGCCCGGGACGGTGCCCTCCTCGACCGCGGCCTTGGTCGCGGCGATCGCGTCCTCGATGCGGTGCTTGCGCTCCTTCATCTCGACCTCGGTCGCGGCACCGACCTTGATGACCGCGATGCCGCCGGACAGCTTGGCCAGCCGCTCGGCGAGCTTCTCCCGGTCCCAGTCGGAGTCGGAGGCCTCGATCTCCTTGCGGATCTGGGCCACCCGGTCCGCGACCTCGCTCGCCTGGCCGCCGCCGTCGACGATCGTGGTGTTCTCCTTGTCGACCACCACGCGCCGGGCGCTGCCGAGCACCTCCAGGCCCACCTGGTCGAGCTTGTAGCCCAGTTCCGGGGCGACCAGCTCGGCGCCGGTGAGGATCGCCATGTCCTGAAGCATCGCCTTGCGGCGGTCGCCGAAGCCCGGGGCCTTGACCGCGCAGACCTTGAGGGTCTTGCGGATCGAGTTGACCACCAGGGTGGACAGCGCCTGGCCCTCGACGTCCTCGGCGATGATCAGCAGCGGCTTGCTGTTCTGGAGGACCTTCTCCAGCAGCGGCAGCAGCTCCTCGATCGCCGAGATCTTCTGGGTGGTGATCAGGATGTACGGGTCCTCCAGGACCGACTCCTGCCCCTCCACGTCGGTGACGAAGTTCGGCGAGATGAAGCCCTTGTCGAACTGGAGGCCCTCGGTGACGTCCAGCTCGGTGGTGAGCGCGGAGCCCTCCTCGACGGTGATGACACCGTCGCGGCCGACCCTCTCCATCGCCTCGGCGATCAGCTCGCCGATGGTGGCGTCCTGCGCGGAGATGGTCGCGACGTGCGCGATCGACTTCTTGTCGGCGACCTCGACCGCGCGGCCGAGCAGCGCCTCGGAGACCTTGGCGGCCGCCGCGTCGATGCCCCGCTTGAGGCCGGTCGGGTTGGCTCCGGCCGCCACGTTGCGCAGGCCCTCGCGGACCATCGCCTGGGCCAGCACGGTGGCGGTGGTGGTCCCGTCGCCGGCGACGTCGTTGGTCTTGGTCGCCACCTCCTTGACCAGCTGCGCGCCGAGGTTCTCGTACGGGTTGGTGAGCTCGATCTCCTTGGCGATGGTCACGCCGTCGTTGGTGATCGTGGGCGCACCGAATTTCTTGTCCAGGACGACGTTGCGCCCGCGCGGGCCGAGGGTCACCTTGACCGCGTCCGCGAGGGCGTTGACACCGTGCTCGAGCAGGTGCCGGGCGTCGTCCGAGAAGCTCAGGATCTTCGCCATGAATGTCCCTTCGAAGCGACGTTGCCCCGGCCCGGCGAGCCGGACCGGGGCAACGACACTGATCGGTTGCTTACTTCTCGATGACCGCGAGGACGTCGCGGGCGGAGAGCACCAGGTACTCCTCGCCGGCGTACTTGACCTCGGTGCCGCCGTACTTCGAGTAGATGACGGTGTCGCCGACCTTGACGTCAACCGGGATCCGGTTGCCCTTGTCGTCGACGCGGCCCGGGCCGACAGCGAGGACGGTGCCCTCCTGCGGCTTCTCCTTGGCGGTGTCGGGGATCACGATGCCCGACGCCGTGGTGGTCTCAGCCTCGTTCGCCTGGACCAGGATCCGGTCCTCGAGCGGCTTGATCGCAACCTTGGTCGCGGTAGTCACGGGCATACCCTCCTGGGGTACTGGTTTCGTTACCGGCCGGCGAGCCGACCAGCGTCAATCTGCCACATGCCACCGGGCGGGGCCGTCGTCGCGGGTGCCGGTCCGCCTGGCGTTCAGCACCCAGGCCTGACGGCCCGGAAGCTGGCACCCTCGGGGTGAGAGTGCTAATCGCAGGTTATTCCTCGGCTAGCACTCCGTCAAGGAGAGTGCCAACCCGCCGGCCGGCGCGTCGGGCCGGGCGGCCAGAATGACCGCGTGGACCTCGACCAGCTCGCCGCCCTGCGTACGCCCGAGGGGTCGGCCGCGCTCGACGCGGCCGCGCGGGTGGCCGGCGGCGACCCGCTGGCC
>NZ_JBFAVI010000325.1:0-2454 GCF_040679695.1 Micromonospora sp. NPDC052213 | reverse complement strand
GGCCCGGCGCCGACGCCGGGTCGGGCGCCGACAGCGGGTCGGGCGCTGACAGCGGGTCGGGCGCCGACAGCGGGTCGGGCGCCGACGCCGGGTCGGGCGGTGCGGGATCGGGCGGCGACGGGCCGGCGACCGGGCCGGGCACCGCGGAGGTACGCCGCGCCGCGCTGGTGTCGAAGCTGCTGCTCAACGTGTTCGCCACCGGCCACGGGGCGGTCGACGCCGGTCAACTGGCCCGGTGGCAGTCCGACGCGGGCTGGTTCGAGCAGGCGCTCGGCCTGGAGCCCGGGGGGCTGCGCCGGCAGGGCGGCACCGACGGCCTCGGCGGAGTGCTCGCCGGCCTGGAGGGCGACCTGGTCCGCCGGATGCACCTGCGGGAGGTGCTGGCCAACCCGGCGCTGGCCAGCCGGCTGACGCCGAGCATGTCGCTGATCGAGCAACTGCTGCGGGACAAGGCCAACCTCTCCGGCGTGGCCCTGGCCAACGCCAAGGCGCTCATCCGTCGCTTCGTCGACGAGGTCGCGGAGGTGCTGCGTACCCAGGTCGCGCAGACCAGCGTCGGCGTCGTCGACCGGTCCGTGCCGCCGAAGCGCGTGTACCGCAACCTCGACCTCGACCGCACCATCTGGCAGAACCTGACCAACTGGAGCCCGGAGGACGAGCGCCTCTACGTCGACCGGCTCTACTACCGGCAGACGGCCCGCCGGGTCACGCCGGCCCGGCTGATCGTGGTGGTGGACCAGTCGGGCTCCATGGTCGACTCGATGGTCAACTGCACCATCCTCGCGTCGATCTTCGCCGGGCTGCCCAAGGTGGACGTGCACCTGATCGCGTTCGACACGCGGGCGCTGGACCTGACGCCGTGGGTGCAGGACCCGTTCGAGGTGCTGCTGCGCACCAACCTGGGCGGCGGCAACGACGGCCCGGTCGCGATGGCGATGGCCCGCCCCAAGATCGTCGAGCCGAAGAACACGGTCATGGTGTGGATCTCGGACTTCTACGAGTTCGGCCGCTCCCAGCCGCTGTTCGACGGCATCGAGGCGGTGCACCGCTCCGGGGTGCGGTTCATCCCGGTCGGCTCGGTCAACAGCTCGGGCCAGCAGAGCGTCAACCCCTGGTTCCGGCAACGCTTCAAGGACCTGGGCACGCCGGTGATCTCCGGCCACATCCGCAAACTCGTCTTCGAGCTCAAGAGCTTCCTCACCTAGGAGAACGAACCCCTCATGTCCGAGATGCTGCGTGCCCCCGCCGAGGTCAAGTACGCCGAGGAACTCGACTACCTGGAGTCGGTCGACACCGACCCGAAGCCGTTCTCGTGGCGGCTGAGCCCGCGGATGGTCCGACTGTTCATCCTCGGCTCGGAGCGGGCCGACGGGCTCGACCGGGAGATCCCGCAGAAGTGGTTCGGCGACCGTACGTTCGTCGAACGGAGCATCGTGACCCTGGCGTCGGACCGGGGCCTGCTGCTGATCGGCGACCCGGGCACCGGCAAGAGCTGGCTCGCCGAGCTGCTCTCCGCCGCGGTCTGCCGCAACTCGACGCTGGTGGTGCAGGGCACCGCCGGCACCACCGAGGACCACATCAAGTACTCGTGGAACGTGTCGATGGTGATCGCCAGGGGCCAGTCCCGGGAGTCGATGATCCCGTCGCCGATCATGACGGCGATGGAGCAGGGCGTGGTCGGCCGGTTCGAGGAGCTGACCCGCTCCACCAGCGACGTGCAGGACGCGCTGATCTCGATCCTGTCGGAGAAGTACGTCTCCATCCCGGAGCTGGACCACGACAACATCGTCTTCGCCAAGCCCGGCTTCTCGATCATCGCCACCGCGAACAGCCGGGACCGGGGCGTGAACGACCTCTCGTCCGCGCTCAAGCGGCGGTTCAACTTCGTCCGGATCCCCGTGGTGACCAACAAGCGCAGCGAGGCGGAGATCGTCCGCTTCCGCACCGAGGAACTGCTGCGCCGGCACCAGATCACGCTCGACGTGCCGCCCACCCTGCTGGACATCCTGTTGCAGAGCTTCGCCGACCTGCGCGCCGCCGCCTCCTCGGCGACCAGCGACGACGAGAAGCTGGAGTCGGCGCTGTCCACCGCCGAGCAGATCGGCGTCCTGGAGGACGCCATCCTGCACAGCCAGTTCTTCGGCGACCGCACCCTGCGCGCCGCGACGCTGGCCGGGTCGCTGGTCGGCTCCCTGGCCCGGCGCAGCCCGGAGGACCTGGCGATCCTCAACAAGTACCTGCACGGGGTGGTGGAACCGCGCGCCAAGCAGGACGGCGGCCCCTGGGAGGGCTTCCTCGACGGCGGCCGCCAGGCCATCGCCTCCCTGTCGTGACCGCGCCCACCGAGGCCGGGCCGTTCGGCGAGCTGCGCCCCCAGCGCGGCCCCGGCGCCCCCGCCCTCGCCGCCAGTGGCGGGGCGGGCGCCGTCATACCCGCCCGCATGGGCGGCGGCGG
>NZ_JBFAVI010000324.1:0-2480 GCF_040679695.1 Micromonospora sp. NPDC052213 | reverse complement strand
GAGGGTCACCCCAGAGGGGGGCCCCGCCCAGGGCCGGGGGGGTCCGGCGGCCGCCGGGGCGGCCGGACGCGGCGTCAGCGCCGGCAGCGGCGCCGGCGAGCAGCGTGCGGGCCTGCTCCAGCGTCATCCGTCGGTCCGGGTCCCGGGCGAGCAGTCCGGCGATCACGGTGGCCAGCGGCGGATCACAGCGTACGGCCGGCAGGTCGTCGTGGAGGACCGCGCGGATCGTCGCCGCGGTGGAGGCGCGGTCGAACGGAGCCTCGCCGTTGACCGCCTGCACCAGAGTCACGCCGACCGACCACAGATCCGTCGCCGGGGTCGGCTCGGCACCGTGGAACAGCTCCGGCGCGAGGTAGCCGGTGGAGCCCATCACGCCGTTGCGGGTCAGCCGACTGTCCTCGTCGGCCTGGGCGATGCCGAAGTCGACGAGCTTCACGTCGTCGCCGTCCAGCACCATGATGTTGCCGGGCTTGATGTCCCGGTGGACGACACCGGACGAGTGCGCCGCCGCCAGCGCGTTGAGGATCCGCACGGCCATCGTGGTCACCCGGGCCGGCGGCAGCGCCCCGGCATGCTCCAGGACGTCGGCGAGACTCGGCGCCTCCACCAGCTCCGACACGATGTAGACCGCCTCGTCGTCGGCGTTGGCGGGCACCACGTCGTGGACGGCGGCCACGGCCGGGTGACTGATCCGCCCCGCCGTCCGCGCCTCGCGCAGTGCCCGCTGCCCGAACAGCGCGCGCTCCTCGGCCGGCAGGGCCGGGTCGGCACGTATCTCCTTCACCGCGACCGCCCGGCCGATCAGCTCGTCGGTCGCGCGCCAGACCACTCCCATCCCCCCGCGGCCGAGCACCTCGGCGAGCCGGTACCGCCCCGCCACCAGCCGCTGAGACGACCGGGAATCCTGCACGCCCACTCCTTGCCGACAGCCCGTAGAGTCACTGTGGACAGTACCGGGACGGCCCTGGCGGCAACGCCCCCAGCACGGCCGGGGCACCGGCGTCACCAGCCGATCCGGCACCATCGGGCGGTGCCGGGTGACAGCCGGTCGGCGACGGATGTCAGGAGGCGGCAGGACCGATGGCGGAACGCTTCAGCCTGGATCCGGAGGGGATGCGTCAGCTGTCCAGGGGCCTGGACGCCGTCCGGTCCGAGGCGGCGGCCACCTGGCAACGACCCGACGCCCCGGGGTTCGCCGGATCCGACGCGGTGGCGGAGTCGTTGCAGCGCTTCGCCGATGCCGCGGCACGGTCCCACCACGACCTGGACGAGTCGCTGCGACGCCTGGCGCGGTGGCTCGACCGGGCCGCCGACGGGCAGTTATCGCTCGACGAGATGCTGAACCGCCAGGCGATTCCCGGCCACACCAGCAGAAGGAGCGACACATGACGGATGTGAATGTCGGCTACGACGGGCTGCAGCGGGCGGCGTCGCAGCTCAGGTCCGGGCAGGTGGAGATGACCCAGCGACTCCAGGCGCTCAAGTCCATGATCGACCAACTCGTGGGCAGCGAGTTCCGGACGCAGCTCGCCTCCGGGCGGTTCCAGGACTCGTACCAGCAGTGGTCCACCGGCGCGCAGAACATGATCGACGGCCTGGAGGGCATGTCGACGTTCCTCAACGAGGTTGTCCGGGAATACCAGGACCTGGACAACCGCCTCGCCGGCGGGCTCGGCTGACCGCCGCAGATGGAGAACTGGTTGGTCGTCGACCAGCGGACCGATCCGACGCCCGGGTCACCGGAACAGGTTCGTGCGCTGGCCGATCGACTGCGGCAGCAGGCCGACCAGTCCCGCAAGGCCGGCCAGCGGCTCCGTGGGGTGGCCGTCGACCGGGCCCGCCTGCGTCTGTGGGGTGACTACGCCGACGTCCTCGACGTCATGCTCGCCGAACTTCCCGACGACGCCGCCACGCTGACCACGGCCTACGACGCCTGCGCGGCCGCCCTGTCCGGCTACGCCCAGGAGTTGGATCAGGTCCAGACGGCGTCCCGGCTCGCCCTGCGGCAGGGCACCCAGGCGCACGAGCGCTACCAAGCGCTGTTGCAGCGGTTCTGTCAGGTGGTGCCCGTGTCCTTCCAGGGTGGCGGCCTCTGGCGCGGGCTCGACGCGGCGTCGGCGGCGCACCTGAGCCAGGGCCTCCGGGAGCCCGAACGGCAGTGGGCCGTGGCGCTCGGCCGCGAAGCGGGCATGTGTGAGTTCGAACGGCAGACCGCCTGCCGGGCGGTGGCGGAGGCCGCCCACCGCCACCAGGACGCCGCGAACCGCTGCGCCCAGGCCGTCCTCGCCGCCGCGCCCCGCCTTTCCGCCAACCGGTCGCGGCGGACCACGCCGACGCGGCAGACGCAGCCGAAGGGCGCCAAGATCGTCTCGGCGCACCTGGAAGACGCCGACGTGTTCCGCACCGCCAAGGCGGCCGGCACCACGCCCCGCGGCCCGGCCGTGCTGGTGCTGCGCAACCGCCCGGACTTCGACAAGCGG